>NZ_JAXEGN010000151.1:0-10524 GCF_034103065.1 Bullifex sp.
CCATCGCCCATACCACTTGCCATAACAGATACTTCTTTGCCTTTATATTTACCTGTGTATGCTAAAGCACCTCTTACTTCATTTACAAGCTTAATATCTTGTAAAAAGTTTTCAGCGATAAATTTTGCTCTTTTTGGATCTCCTGGCATCAATACAGAGGATGCGATTTCACCTTTTTTTGCACTATTGTGACAAGTCATTATCAAACTCCTATTCTACAATCTTTCCAAATTATTATCTGATTTTGTAAGAAAGTTGATTTTAAATCTATTATTCTTTGATTTCTACTTCCTCTAAACTGAAGGGAGATATCTTTTTCCTCTAAAATAAAACGCCCATCTACAAGTACATCACATAGCTTCAAAATCTCTTTAGCTGTTTTAGTTGCAGCTCTTGAAGGAATTTTACCTAGTAATTCTTCAAATGTAAAACCAGAATAAATCCAAATTGATTTATTTGGATATTTATCTCTGACTCTTTTTAAAAAAGGGAGAAGCACTTCTTGGTTTTCTACTTCCATTGGCTCTCCACCAAGAAGAGTTAAACCTTCAATGTAATAAGGCTCTAGGGATGCAATAATTTCATCTTCTACTTTGCGTGTAAACTCATTACCATATTTAAAATCCCAAGCCATTTGGTTAAAGCATTCTTTACAATGATGTCTGCAACCTGAAACAAAGAGAGAGGTCCTAACACCTTCTCCATTAGCGATGTCATAATATTTAATATTTGCGTAATTCATAAGTATAAAAATAATAATGAGGACATCATTCGACGTCCTCATATGTTTCGTTTTAATCTTAAAGATGAAGGACTCTATCTTTAATTTCTTCTGTTCTACCTTGGTTCCAATATTGAGTTCCAATATAGCCACAAGTTCTTCTTGCTACATTCATGGTATCTTGATCTCTGTTACCACAGTTTGGACACTCCCAAACAAGCTTACCATTATCGTTGACAATTTGAATCTCACCACTATAACCACATTTTTGGCAGTAGTCAGATTTTGTATTTAACTCTGCATACATAATGTTGTCGTAGATGAATTGGATAACTGCAATAACAGCTTCGATGTTGTTCTGCATATTAGGAACTTCAACATAGCTTACTGCACCACCAGTTGAGAGTGCTTGGAACTGTGCTTCAAATTTAAGCTTTGAGAAGGCATCGATTTCTTCTGTAACATTTACATGGTAGCTATTTGTGATATAACCCTTATCTGTTACTCCTTCAATGATACCAAATCTTCTTTGTAAGCACTTTGCAAACTTATATGTAGTACTCTCAATAGGGGTACCATATGGAGAGAAGGCAATGTTTGTTTCAGCCTTCCACTTTGCACACATATCATTCATGTGTTGCATTATAGAAAGAGCAAAACCTGTTGCACTTGGATCTGTATGACTCTTTCCTGTCATATAGCGAACACATTCACAAAGACCTGCATAACCAAGTGAAATTGTTGAATAACCTCCATAGAGGAGTTTATCAATTGGTTCACCTTTTTTAAGTCTTGCAATTGCACCATTTTGCCATAAGATAGGAGCTGCATCAGAAAGAGTTCCCTTTAAGCGATTATGGCGACACATAAGAGCTCTATAACAGAGGTCTAAGCGCTCATCAAAAATTTTCCAGAATGCATCCATGTCTTTGTGTGAGGAGAGAGCAACATCAACTAAGTTGATAGTTACAACACCTTGGTTAAAGCGTCCATAGAACTTGTAGTTACCATTTTCATCTTTCCAAGGGTTAAGAGCTGATCTACAACCCATAACAGGGAAACAGTTACCTTCCTTTAATTCCTTCATCTTCTTCTCTGAAATGTAATCAGGAACAAGACGCTTAGCAGAACATTGAGCTGCTAATTTTGTAAGGTAGAAGTACTTTGTACCTTCCTTAATATTATCCTCTTCGAGAACATAGATAAGCTTAGGAAATGCAGGTGTAATCCAGACACCAGCTTCATTTTTAACACCAAGAATTCTCTGCTTAAGCATCTCTTCGATGATGAGAGCAAGGTCATGCTTTTCAGAGTCACTCTTTGCCTCATTAAGGTACATAAATACAGTTAAGAAAGGTGCCTGACCGTTAGTAGTCATTAAAGTAATTACTTGGTATTGAATTGTCTGTACACCTTTTTTAATTTCATCAAGAAGACGCTTTTCAACAATGGCAGATTTAGTCTTTTCATCTGCATTGATTCCTAGCATCTGAATTTCTTCTTCAACGTTTCTTCTAATTTTTTCTCTAGAAATTTGAACAAATGGAGCAAGATGAGCAAGTGAAATAGATTGTCCACCATATTGGTTAGAAGCAACTTGAGCAATAATTTGTGTTGCAATGTTACAAGCTGTTGAGAAGCTATGTGGTTTTTCAATCATAGTTTCACTAATAACAGTACCGTTTTGTAACATATCTTCCAAATTTACTAAGTCACAGTTATGCATGTGCTGAGCATAATAGTCAGTATCATGGAAGTGGATAATACCTTCTTTATCTGCATCAACAATTTCCTTAGGAAGAAGAAGTCTTGCAGAAATATCACGGCTAACTTCACCAGCCATGTAGTCTCTCTGTACACTGTTAACGATAGGATTTTTATTTGAATTCTCCTGCTTAATTTCTTCATTGTTACATTCAATGAGACTTAAAATTCTATCGTCTGTTGTATTTGCTTTTCTAATTAATGATCTCTGGTAACGATATTTTACGTATTCTTTTGCAACTTCAAAAGCTCCGTTAGCCATGATCTGGTTTTCAACCATGTCTTGGATTTCTTCTACAGAAACCGCTCTTTTTAATTTCTCACATTTATACTGAATATAGTCTGCAGCATCCTTAATTTGGACTTCAGATAATTCATGTGAAACATTAGCATTATTTGCTTTTGTAATAGCAGTAATTATTTTGCTAATATCAAAATCAACTTCAGAACCATTTCTTTTTATTACTTTCATTTTAACCTCGGACACTGTCAACCATAGCATAGGTTTTTTGAATAAGCAAGTGGAAAATATACCATACTAAGAGTGGGTAAGGATAAACTAACACTATATCTAGTGTTGTATAAAATACAGGGCTATTATAGTTATATAACTTTAATAGGGAAAATTAGAACTTCTAGATAGACAAAATAATGTTGAAAACTTGTTGATAACTCAATAATTGTTGAACTTGACAGTAAATAAGAAAAAAAGAAAAATTTTTGTAAAAATTCTTTGTAGTGTCGTTTTATTTTCTTAAGTCTGTAATTTTGTTTTTAGTTCTCTTTTCTAATATAAAAATAACGTTATCCATATAATCTTTCATATCATTATATGGTAAAAGGAAAGCTCTTTGAGGAGTCATAAATAGGTAAAGGCACTCCTTTGTAAGGTAGATATGGTAAACTTGTTTATAGCGATATGTTACTTGTTCCTTTTCATTAGAAACAAAAATACCATCATCTTTATCTAGTATGTCTATAGTATACGCACATCTTGGTGGGTTTAAGTTTTGCATTTTTACTTGTTTATTTAATGATAAGAAAAATGAGATAAAGTAAACAGCAGGAACGCCTAGTCCGACTATTAACAAAACAGAACCAAGCAAAACTGCTCCATCAACAGTTTTCATTACAAAGCATATTATAGCTGAGAGTGTTAATATTGATGCAAAGATTACTGGACTTTTCCAGTATTTTAATCGTTTAAGGATATTAAAAATTGTAAAATCTCTAAATATTTTTTCGCTTATATTACAACTAATTTTCATAGCAATAATATAAATGAAAGGATAAAGCTTGAAAAGGTTTAATAAGCCATGATAATTTTTTAAATATGAAAAGAGAAAGAAAGAGTAAAAAGTATTCATCTGTTATTAGGATGTTTGTCTTTTTAATTGTCTTTATGTTCTCTCTATTACTTCAATTATCGCTATCGCAGGTAAGAAACAATGAGATTCTGTCTCCAATGATGGATAGAGGAAATGATGTTCAGGCGTTATCAGAATACCTATCAAAGTTGGAGGAGATAAATCATTATTTAGCTTCATATAGATGGGATTATGGTGATTTATCTGAACTTTTGATGAAAAAAAATGAGTTTGTTAATTACTCTGATTCAAAGCTGAAAACATTTGAATACCTCAAAAATAATTTTGGAGAGGAAGAGTATGTCCTATTTGAAGCAATGATTACAACAACTAAAAGTTTTTCCGATTTATTTGAACAAATAGTTAATCTTCAATTAATAGGATCTACTCCAGCTGCAACAAATTTATACTATGAAAAAATGAAGGATTGTGGTATTTTCCTTGCACAATATGCAAGAGAGCTTCTTGAAGTATTAATTAATAATAGTAGTAAGCTCTACACATCTCTAGGATTATTAAATGATGAATTAGAAAAACTTCAAACTTTAGCAATTATCATTATGATTTTTTTTGGTTGCTTTGTTGTTCATGATTTTATTCAAATTATTAGTTCAATGGATTTGTTTTCTAAGTCTGCAAAGGCTATTTCAGAAGGTAATCTTGATTGTCCTGATGTTGAAATAAAGGGATCTGCAGAGATAGAAAACCTTGCTGTTGTATTTAACGAGATGAAAAGATCAATGAAAAATCTTGTTAATGTTCTTGAAGATAAACACAAAATGGAGATTGAGCTTAAAGAAAAAGAAAATGAGGCAATTGAATTTGAATCAATATTGGAGCGGGAACAGCTTCAAAAGCTTAGAAGTCAAATTAATCCTCACTTTCTTTTCAACACATTAAATTTAACCATTTATAGTTCACGACAGGAGAAGGCTGTAAAAACTGAACGTTTATTAATTAGTCTTAGTAATCTTTTTAGGTATTCACTTGCAAGTAATGATTTTTATGCACCTTTATCATCAGAAATAAAAATAGTTAATGAATATTACATACTTTATCATGAGCGCTTTGGTGATAGATTGTTGCTTTTCTGGCATATTGATGATGAGATAGATGTAACTGAAACTTATGTTCCATCATTCATCTTACAACCTTTAGTCGAAAATAGCTTTAAATATGGAATTTTACCATTAGAACAAGGTGGATGCGTCGATATTTATGTGGAGCCTTTTGAAAGTGGAATTAAAATAATTGTTCATGATAATGGCTTAGGAATGAGTTCTGATGAATTAAAATTGATAGAAAATAGGATTTCAGAACATTCTGCAAGCGGTGAACATTTAGGACTATATAATGTAGCAGCAAGATTAAGACTTGGTGATAATGGTAGTATGAGTGTTAAATCTGAATTGAATAAAGGCACTGATATTGAATTGATAATAAAAAATACGGAGGCAAAAAATGTTTAGGATAGTTGTCGCTGATGATGAAAAAGCTGAAAGAGAGATGTTATCTCAATATCTTAAACAATCTTTTGGAGTTCAAGTAGATTTACGAGTTGTTGAAAATGGAAGGCAAGCCGCAACTATGGCCATTATTGCAGAGGCTGATATCGTTCTTCTTGATATCGAAATGCCTGGTATTTCTGGCTTGGAGGCTGCAAAGCTAATTCTTGAACAAAAGAAAGATGTAAAAATTATTTTTATCACAGCCTTTCCATTATTTTCATATGCTCAGGAAGCATTAAAACTTGGTGCTTCAGATTATATTTTAAAGCCTGTAGATAAAAATGATTTAATTCGTGCAGTTAAGGTTGCTATGGACCAAGTGGAAACACAAAAGCAGTTAACTCAAGTCGTAAGTCAAATAAATACTGAAAATAAAGATATAGAAAAAGAAAATATCTTGGTTCAGAAGGTTAGAAGATATTTACAGCATAACTATATGAGAGTTGATATCTCTCTCGATTCAGTTGCTGAAATGGTTAATTTAAATCCTACATACTTTTCAGCATTATTTAAAAAGGAATCAGGAATTAATTTCTTAGATTATCTTACTGATTTAAGAATTAATGCTGCAAAAGAATACCTAACAGATCCATTGAAGGGAGCTTCTGAAATAGCCTCCTTAGTTGGTTATGATTCTGCAGGGTATTTCACACGTGCATTTAAAAAACGTACAGGATTAACTCCTACAGAATATAGAAAAAGTCAAAAGAGGAATAATATATGATTTATATCCTCTTAATGTTGGTTCTTGTTCTATTTCCATCATGTAATAAAAGTAACGAGGATAATACAAAGCCTGAATTAATCTTACGTTATGCTGATAACCAGGCATCTAATTATCCTACTACCCAAGCAGCAATTAAGTTTTCTGAGTTAGTTTCAGATCGCACTCAAGGTAAAATAAAGATTATTATTTATCCAGATGGAACTCTTGGAAATGAAAATGAGGTATTAAAGCAAGTAATATTTGGAGGTATTGATTTTTCAAGATTTTCTCTTGGTACCTTTGCTTCTTATTTAAATGAATTTGAGGTATTAGAACTACCTTTTCTCTATCGTGATTCAGAGCATATGTGGAAAGTTTTAGATGGTGAAATAGGAAATTACTTTTTAACTCTTACTGAAGATAGTGAAATTGAAGGGCTTTCTTGGTTTGATGCAGGTGCTAGAAATTTCTATACAATTACTAAAGCAAATAGTATTTCTGATTTAAAGGATAGAGTAATACGAGTACAGGAATCAGATTTTATGAGTGCTGTAGTATCCGTAATTGGTGCAAATGCTGTTCAAATACCTTATAGTGATGTTTATTCTTCTCTTCAAACATTAAAAATTAATGGGGCTGAGAATAATTTCCCATCATACGTTTCTATGGGGCATAGTGAAGTCGCTAAATACATGCTCCTTGATGAACATATTAGAATTCCTGAGCTACAAGTAATGAGCAAAAAAACTTTCGAAAAGATTAATTCTATTAATCCTTCTTATATAGATATTATTAAGCAATGTGCTAAAGAAAGTGCTATATATGAAAGAGATCTTTGGAAGAAAGCAGAAGAGGATGCCCTAAAAAAGATGAAAGAGCAAGGGGTAATACTTACGGAAGTAACTGAGGAAGAGAAGTCATATTATCGAAAGCAAATTTCTTCATTATATGAAAATAGAACAGAAAAGGAAAAACAAATTATCAAAGCTATTCAAGATATGTAATTTTACATTTTTTTTGAATCTTTTCAAATTTTCAATTTTCTCTTGCGCTGTGAGTTTGGGTGCTTTAAGGTATTATAAAAAGGGGGAAGGAATTAATTACCTATCTTTCTTTAATCACACAGCAAGGAGATAAATAATGAAAAAGTTTTTAGCTGTATTACTCATCGCTCTTGTCGCAATGACAAGTGTTTTCGCTAATGGTTCTAATGAATCAACTGGTGCTGCTAAGCAGTCTGGTCCAGTTAAACTTGTTTATGCTGAAGTAAACCCACTCGATTCTATCGTAGGTATGACAGCTCAGTACTTCAAGGAACAGGTTGAAAGACTTACAAATGGTTCTGTTATCATCGATATCCAGGCAGCTGGTGTTCTCGGAAGTGAAAACGACGTTCTCGATTCAATGGTTGGTGGCGGTACTTCTGTAGATATTTCAAGAATTTCAGCATTCGCACTAACAAGCTATGGTGCACAGAAGTCAAAGCTTCTCTCAATCCCATTTACATTTGAATCAAGAGAGCACTTCTGGAACTTTGCTAATTCAGATCTTGCTTCAGAATTCCTCAATGAGCCACAGGAAATTGGTCTTCCACTCAGAGGTATCTTCTATGGTGAAGAAGGTTTCAGACACTTCTTTACAGTTAAGCCAGTTAAGGGCATTGCAGACTTCAAAGGCTTAAAGATTCGTGTATCTAACGACCCAGTTATGAACGGTATGGTTCAGGGACTTGGTGCTTCTCCTACAGTAGTATCATTTGGTGAACTCTATTCAGCTTTACAGACAGGTGTTGTTGATGGTGCTGAACAGCCAATTGCTAACTACAGATCTAATGCATTCCCAGAAGTAGCAAATACTCTCATCCTCGATGGTCACACACTCGGTGCTATCCAGGCAGTTATCACAGATACAGCATGGAACAAGCTTAACGACGAACAGAGAAATGCTATCATGGAAGCTGGTAGACTTACACAGGCTTACAATGCTCAGATTTCTGAAGCTAAAGAAAATGAAGTTCTCGACCTCCTCAAGGCTGAAGGTTGTAACGTAGTAGAAGTTGCAGATAAGACTCCATGGGCAAAGGCTTGTGAAAAGGTTATCACAGAGCAGACAAAGTCTAATGCAGCTCTCTACCAGAAGATTAAGGATCTCAAATAGTCTTTAATTTCTTTATTAATTCTCAGGCGCGGAGAATCACCCGCGCCTGTATTAGATTAAACAGGAGATAATTTTATGCCTAAATTCTTTGAAACGATGGATAAGATTAAACCTGCATATGACTGGACTTACAAAATTGTATTAATCATTTGTAAACTTTTGCTCATTGCTGATATTCTTATTACATCTTATGCAGTAGCAGGTAGACTATTAGGTCCATATATTCCATTCTTAACTGACCCAGCATGGACAGAAGAAGTTGTTCTTACTTGTATGTCTTATATGGCTGTACTTTCTGCTGCCCTCTCTATTAGACGTGGCGCACACATCAGAATGACTGCATTTGATAGATATATTCCAAAAACAGCTCTAAGAATTCTTGATATTATTGCTGATATTGCAGTTCTTGCTCTTGGCTTTATCATGTTATTTGTTGGTTGGAGATATACTTCAACTCTTGGTAGCAGAGGCTTCTACGTTTCACTTCCTTGGTTAAGCCGTTTCTGGATGTACTTCCCGGTACCTCTTGCAGGTTTTGCAATGGTTATTTTTGAGCTTGAAGCAATTTACAACCATGTTAAATTATTTTTTGTTAAGGAGGATAAATAAATGGATACACAGTCTTTAGCTATTTTGGTACTCCTTGGCTCTTTTTTTGTAATGATTTTCCTACGTTTCCCAATTGCATATGCAGTAGGTCTTTCATCAGTATTCTGTATGTTAGTTCAGGGAAACAGCCTTAACGATGTATGTCGTTTGATGGTTAAAGGTATTTCATCATTCTCATTAATGGCAGTTCCATTCTTTATTACAATGGGTGTATTAATGGGTTCTGGTGGTATTTCAGATAAACTCATCGCACTTGCTAACTCATGTGTAGGTTGGATGAGAGGTGGTCTTGCACAGGTAAACGTTGTAGCTTCTTACTTCTTTGGTGGTATTTCTGGTTCAGCTAGTGCAGATACAGCTTCTCTTGGATCTATTCTTATCCCAATGATGGTTGATGAAGGCTATGATGCTGACTTCTCAACAGCTGTTACAATTACTTCTTCATGTGAAGGTCTCTTAGTACCTCCATCACATAACATGGTAATTTATGCAACAACTGCTGGTGGTATTTCTGTTGGTAGCCTCTTCCTTGCTGGTTATTTACCTGCAGCACTCTTAGCAGCATCCCTCATGATTGGTTCATATATTATCTCTGTTAAGAGAGGGTACCCAAAGGGAGAAAAATTCAGCCTCAAGAAATTCATCGTCCAGCTTGGTAAGTCAATATGGGCACTTGCTGCAGTAATTATTGTAGTAGTAGGTGTAGTAGGTGGTTTATTTACAGCTACTGAATCTGCAGCTATCGCAGTAATTTACTCATTAATTGTATCTGTATTTATCTACAAAGGTCTTAACTGGAAGGGCGTTTGGAAGGCTCTCGAAGAGTGTATTAATACTCTCTCAATAGTACTTATTCTTATTGCAACATCTTCTGTATTTGGTTATTGTCTTACAACTTTACATGTACCTGATATGGCAGCAGCTGCAATTACATCACTTACAAGTAATAGAGTTGTATTAATCCTCTTACTTAACCTTATCCTTCTTGTACTTGGTTGTATCATGGATATGGCACCAATCATCTTGATTGCAACTCCTATCTTACTTCCAATTGCAACAGGTATTTGCGGACTTGACCCAATTCAGTTTGGTATCATGGTTGTTCTTAACTGTGGTATTGGTCTTCTTACTCCTCCTGTTGGTGCAGTACTCTTCATCGGTTCTGCAGTTGGTAAGACTCCAATGGAAAAAGTTGTTAAGGCAACACTTCCATTCTATGCTTGTATGATTCTTTGTCTATTATTGGTTTCATTCATTCCACAAATTAGCTTGATTATCCCAGAGCTTTTAGGTGGATATACTCCAGTTCTTAGATAACTTTCTTTTTGGGTCTCCTAACAAAAGGGGACCCTCATTGTTTGTATGGAAAAAGTATTTAATTATAAATTTTCAAAAATTTACACTCTGCTTTTGAATAAGGTTGTAAGAAAAAATAGAAGTGAAGCAGAAATGCTCTCTTGCATCACTTGGCTTACAGGTTATCAAGAGGAAGAGATAAAAAAATTAACTTTATCAGATATTAGTTATAAAGAATTCTTTGTTAATGCACCTAAAATGAATGAAAAACGATTTAACGTTAAGGGAAGTATTTGTGGGGTTAAAATCGATTCTATCGAAGATCCAATATATAAAGATATTAGAATCCTTGATAAATTAATTGATGATTTAGCTAAAGGCAAAAGTCTTGAGAAG
>NZ_JAXEGN010000152.1:0-4800 GCF_034103065.1 Bullifex sp.
TACTCATCAACAGCCTTGATGACGGCTACTAAGAAAAGGAGGAACTGAGCGTTATCCTTTGGACTATCACCTGGCTCAAGGAGGTTAATGCCAGTATCAGTGCTGATAGACCAGTTATTATGTTTACCACTTCCATTTACTCCAGCAAATGGTTTTTCATGTAAAAGACAAGCAAAACCATGACGATCTGCAATCTTCTTCATTAACTCCATTGTAAGCTGGTTGTGGTCGACTGCAATATTAGTAGTTCCGAAAACTGGAGCAAGCTCATGCTGACAAGGAGCAACCTCATTGTGACTTGTCTTTGCATTGATCCCAAGCTTCCAGAGCTCTCTATCAAGGTCCTTCATGTAAGCAGAAACTCTACTTCTAATTGCCCCAAAATAGTGGTCTTCCATTTCCTGACCTTTTGGAGAACGTGCACCAAGAAGTGTTCTACCTGTATAAATTAAATCTTTTCTTGCAGCATAGTCCTTTTTATCAATTAGGAAATATTCCTGTTCAGGACCTACTGTAGTATTTACTTTCTTTACATCTGTTTTACCAAAAAGGTGTAAAATCTTTACAGCTTCATCTGAGATAGCCTCCATAGAACGAAGTAATGGAGTTTTCTTATCAAGTACTTCACCTGAGTAAGAACAGAATGCTGTTGGGATACAAAGTGTATCATCCTTAATAAAGGCATAGCTTGTTGGATCCCAAGCTGTGTATCCACGAGCTTCAAATGTTGCTCTAATACCACCTGATGGGAATGATGATGCATCAGGTTCACCCTTGATTAACTCCTTACCAGAAAACTCAAGTAAAACCTTGCCTCCATCAACAGGAGAAATAAATGCTTCATGCTTTTCAGCTGTGATACCTGTCATTGGCTGGAACCAGTGTGTATAGTGAGTACAACCATGCTCAATTGCCCAAGACTTCATTGCATTAGCAACAGAGTTTGCAACATTTAAATCAAGATCTTTACCATCAGCAACGGTCTTCTTTAATGCTTTATAAACATCTTTAGGCAGGCGGTTTCTCATTGTTTCATCATTAAACACAAGTGAACCGAAATAATCTGCAACTGTTTCCATAAATATTTCTCCTTCCAAATAAAAAAGGACGTTTTGGCTTTTTACCATAACGTCCTTGTTATGCATGTGTTGTACAAAAAATTCTGATATTTAGTCAACAGAAAATTAAAAAATTTTTATAAGATTTTTTCATCTTCTTATACAACAACAAATTGCAACAATTAAAATGACTTAAAGCCACCTCAAGATTGCACTATTATTTCAAAATGGTAAAGATAGAAAAGACATTAATGTTTCAAATGATGAGTTAACAACAAGTGATTGATCAAAGGATAAATCGTCAAGTAGCTTTACAGCTTTATCAAAGCTACCAACACTTGATGGGTCATGTGCATCAGAACTAACAATAATTCTTACACCCTTTTTCTCTGAGAGTTTTAACATCTTTTTATAGTTCTCAACACAGTTAGGTCTACTACCAGGATTTTTTAATGAGCTGTTATTGACCTCTAAGGCAACGTTATAGTCTAATGCAGCGTCAGTTAGACTTTCATAATCAAGGCTCATTTTATCACTATCTGGATGTGAAATTAGTTTTACTTTCTCATTTTTCATACACTTGATTACGTTTTGAGTATTTATTTTTTTACCATGGTCCGTATAGCAATTTAAATGGATACCAGCGATAGCATAATCAAGAGAGGAAATAAACCTATCCTCCAAAGAAAGAGATCCATCATCTAAGATATTTACTTCACATGAGCCTAAAATTCTAACACCGTAAAGGTATTTTGGGATTTCATCGAAGCAAGCAAAATAAAAGGGATGGCAGGTACCAGGAATTCCTGGTGCATGGTCACTGTGACCATAGGCTAATAAGCCCTTATTTGAGGCAGCTTTAGCCATTTCCCTAATTGTTCCATATGCATGTCCGCTTGCTAAAGTATGAGTGTGAAGATCAGCAATTATGTTTAACATAGCCGAAATGATATTGCTTTTTATTATATTATGCACTATTTCAGTCAAATCAAATTTTTCAAAAAAAGCAAAGAAAAGTACTTTACAAGGTTTTTTACTTTTCGTTAAATTACCAACAAAAAAGCAGAGGGGAAGGCTGCTTTCAAATGCGCACTCTCTCTGTACTCTAAGTTGAAGACAAAGGCGTCTTGCAACAAGTATTCATGGTGAATATTTGTCGTAAGATGCCTTTTTCGTTTTTCAGGAGGCTATATGGAAAGTTTTCAAAGAGAGGGTGATATAAGAATCCCTGCAGGCTGTGCGATTTCAAGCATGTTCTCTAAAACTGGACGAAAGTTCACAGGAGAAGGCATGATTAAATCAATTAGCATAATGCATGATAGGTCAAATGGTCTTGGAGGAGGATTTGCAGGCTATGGTATTTATCCAGAGTACAAAGACTTCTATGCTTTTCACGTTTTTTATGATAGCGATGATGCAAGACACATTACAGAAGACTTTATCGATGAACACTTTGATATAGTAAACCTTTCAAAAATTCCAACAAAGAAAAATAAAAACATAACAGATGAACCTCTAATTTGGAGATACTTTGTAACACCACTTCCAACAAAGCTTGCTCAAAGCCAGCTTGAAGAAGATGAATACACTGTAAGATGTGTTGTAAAAATAAATACTCACATTAAAGGTGCTTACGTATTTTCCTCAGGAAAGAATATGGGAATATTCAAAGCTGTTGGATATCCTGAGGATGTTGGTCAGTTCTATAGAGTAGATGAATATGAAGGATATGCTTGGACTGTTCATGGTAGGTATCCAACCAACACTCCAGGTTGGTGGGGAGGTGCCCATCCATTTGGTCTATTAGACTACTCTATTGTTCATAATGGAGAAATATCTTCATATGATGCAAATAGAAGAGCAATAGAGATGTATGGATACAGATGTACTCTACAAACCGATACAGAAGTAATTACCTACATGATCGACTACCTGCACAGAAAACAAAAGCTATCCCTTGAGGAGTGTGCTCACGTAATTGCAGCACCTTTCTGGAGCACAATTGAAAGAATGAATGACGATAAAAAGAGAGAGTATACCTATTTACGAAATACCTTCTCATCTCTTCTTATTAACGGACCATTCTCAATCATATTAGGATTCCGTGGTGGTCTTATGGCTCTAAACGATAGGTTAAAACTAAGGTCATTAGTAGCGGCAGAGAAAAATGATATGGTCTACTTCTCCTCTGAAGAGAGCGCAATAAAAATTATTGAACCAAATCCAGATAAGATTTGGTATCCAAAGGGCGGAGAGCCTGTAATCGTAACACTTAATGAAGGTGTGGAGGCATAAAGATGGCTATTAACTACATTTATCCAGAATATGAAGTTGTCAGAAATCCTGACCGCTGTATTGCCTGTAGAGTATGTGAGAGACAGTGTGCTAACCTTGTTCACCACTATGATACAAAAAGATGCAAGATGGTTAGTGATGAATCAAAATGTGTTGCTTGTCATCGTTGTGTAGCACTCTGCCCTACTCGCGCCTTAAAGATTGTTAAATCAGACCATACCTTTAAAGAAAATGCAAACTGGACTGGAGAAAGAATTACTAATATCTATCGTCAAGCAGAAAGTGGTGGAGTATTACTTGCAAGTATGGGAACTCCTAAAAACTATCCAGTTTATTGGGATAAGATTTTAATAAATGCAAGCCAAGTAACTAACCCATCAATTGACCCATTAAGAGAGCCTATGGAAACAAAGGTATTTTTGGGACACAAAAGCGAGAAGATAGTTAGAGACCAGTATGGAAGAATTAAATGTGAACAAACTCCCCAGCTTGAATTACAAGTTCCTGTTATGTTTTCTGCTATGAGCTATGGCTCAATTAGCTATAACGCACATAAATCCTTAGCTCTTGCATCTCAAAAACTTGGTATTTATTACAACACCGGTGAAGGTGGTCTTCATGAAGATTTCTATGAATATGGTGCTAACACTATTGTTCAAATTGCCTCAGGACGTTTTGGCGTACACCCTGATTACTTAAAGGCCGGTGCTGCGCTTGAAATAAAGATGGGACAAGGTGCAAAGCCAGGTATTGGTGGCCACCTTCCTGGAACAAAAATTGTTGGTGATGTATCAAAGACTAGAATGATTCCTGAAGGTAGTGATGCAATTAGCCCTGCACCTCACCATGATATTTATTCAATCGAGGATTTAAGGCAGTTAGTTTATACACTAAAGGAAGCTACAAACTATACTAAGCCAGTAATAGTAAAAATTGCAGCGGTTCACAATGTATCAGCTATTGCATCTGGTGTTGCTCGATCAGGGGCAGATATCATTGCAATAGATGGATTTAGAGGTGGTACTGGAGCTGCTCCTGCCGCAATCAGAGATAACGTAGGTATTCCTATTGAGCTTGCTTTAGCCTCTGTTGATAAGAGACTTAGAGATGAAGGAATTAGAAATAATATTTCTCTCGTTGTCGGAGGCTCAATTAGATGCTCTGCAGATATTGTAAAAGCAATAGCTCTTGGTGCTGATGCTGTTTACATTGCAACTAGTGCTCTTATTGCACTTGGCTGTCACCTATGTAGAAGTTGTCATAGTGGCAAATGTAACTGGGGTATTGCTACTCAAAGGCCCGATTTAGTAAAACGATTAAACCCTGAAATTGGCTCTGAAAAGCTCGTTAATTTAATCCATGCTTGGCAACATGAAATAAAAGAAATGATGGGTGGTATGGGTATAAATTCAATCGAAGCACTCAGAGGTAACAGAGCAATGCTAAG
>NZ_JAXEGN010000153.1:0-2988 GCF_034103065.1 Bullifex sp.
AATAGGTCCAATATCATTTAAGGCATATCTAGCTGCTATATATGAAATAGATTGGAAAATAGCACCTAATACTGCACAAATTATACCTTTAACTAGTTTGCTTCTATCTCTATTTCCCCTATTTTGTACTATTTCATCGAGGACCATTATTATGATACCTAAAATAATTAATATAATAGCACTCCATTGTTTAAGTGATAAAACTTCACTAAAGAATATGTTTGAAAGAATAGCAGAAACAACAGGTGAGAAGGTTAGAATTACTAATGCTTCTCTTGCTCCAAGTGCAACATAGGAGTAGAACATCAAAATATCGGTAATAAAATATCCTGTAATACCTGAAAAAATTAAAGCAAATAATGTTTGCCTACTTATTGATAGAATTTCTAAACCCTCAGTTGCTATCATTAAAATGAATACAATAGGAACAGCTAGCAAGCTTCTAGCATGTGCTAGTGTTGAACTTTTAATACTCTTACCAAGAATATTATAAGTCATTGAGTTGAGGGCCCAGCAAAGAGCTGTAAATAAAGCTAATATTTGTCCTATTATCTGACTATCCATGAGATGGGATAATAGAACAAAAATAATATTTGTTATAGATAAAGTTAAAATTTCTTTGGAAAATCTAAATGCTTATCTTCAGTTGGAATCTCTTCTATCAGATTTTCATCAAAAAAATCATGTAAAAAATTCTGAAAATCATCACTACCAAATATTTCAAAGAATTCAAAATAGATATCCCCGTCAATTAAGCTGCTAACATAATCACAAAAAAGTCTATTTGTAAGTAAATCTACTAGAGGAGCATTAACAGGTGGATATTCATCACTTTCATCATCATCAAAGTTCTCTGCAATAAGATCATCAATACTGTCCCTCCAAGAAGCTAATATTGCTTGTGCCTCTTCAACCTCATTTTGACTATTTAAAAAGCCTACGTAGTTAATTACAGTAAGAGGAACAAATTTTGGTACAGGGAAAGTATCATAATTTGCATCAACATAGTTATAAATCATATTATAAAGACTTCTACTAAGATCTTCTTTATCACAATGATAATATGATTGAGCAATGATATTAATGATAAAAATCATATCATCATCATAATAATCTAAATCGGAAATACGTTTTAAAAAGGAAAAAGCATTATTACATATTTCTTCAAATTTTTTAAGGAAATGACAAACAAGAAAGAAATTGTAATCAAAGGATTCTTTAATATTATTGTAAACCTTACTTTTATTATTTTTTAAATGAAATTGAATGTGCTTCAAATGCTTATAAGCATTTTTATAATCATCATTATCGATATAAATTTTTGCCAATTCATACTCGGTATTAATAGCTTCGGGATGATTTTCACCTAAATTGTTAATTAAACATACTAATGATTCTTTTTTAAACTTGATAACTTTTTTTATTTCTTTTTCATTCATATACAAATTATAAAAGATTTCAAGGTGATAAAAAAGAGCGTAACAAATGCTACGCCCCATAAAAATTAAAGTAACTCTTATTTGAAGTATCTGTTAAGAAGTCCTTCAAAAGCCTTACCATGTCTAGCTTCATCACGAGCCATTTCATGAACTGTGTCATGAATTGCATCGAGATTATACTGCTTAGCAAGCTTTGCAAGTTCAAACTTACCCTTTGTTGCACCATTTTCAGCATCAACTCTCATCTCGAGGTTCTTCTTTGTGCTGTCTGTTACAACTTCACCGAGAAGCTCAGCAAACTTAGCAGCATGTTCTGCTTCTTCAAGACCAGCCTTCTCCCAGTACATACCAATTTCAGGATAGCCTTCTCTATGTGCAACTCTTGCCATTGCAAGATACATACCTACTTCTGTGCATTCACCTTCGAAGTTAGCTTTGAGACCAGCAATGATTTCTGCTTTAACTTCTTCAGGAACATCAGCACCAAACTGCTTACCAACACCTACAACGTGCTCAGCAGCCCATACTTTTTCAGCCTTCTGCTCTGTAAACTTGCTACCTGGAACCTTGCACTGTGGGCAAAATTCTGGTGGAAAATCACCTTCATGTACATAACCACAAACTGGACAAACCCATTTCTTCATTTTTGTGTCTCCTATGAATTAATCTTTCTTAAATATAATACTTGAACTAAAAAAAGTGAATATTCTAAATAAGATTAATTATTATATTCACTAATTTGTATATTTATGCTATTTATATTCAATAAATTCAAAATTGTTTACAATTTGGAGGAAATATGAAAAAACTATTAACAGTATTGCTAATTGCTTTAGTATCACTTTCACTCTTTGCCCAAGGTAGTAAAGAAAGTGCTAGTGAAGATCTCTCTTTAAAGAAAATACAAGACAAGGGAGAGTTCATCCTTGGTCTTGATGATTCATTCCCACCAATGGGATATAGAGATGAAAATGGTGAAATCGTAGGTTTTGATATCGACTGTGCTAAAGAAGTATGTTCAAGACTTAATGTTAAGCTTGTTTGTCAGCCAATTGACTGGGCTGCAAAGGAACAGGAATTAGCAACATACAATATTGACTGTATTTGGAATGGCTTCACAATTACTCCAGAAAGATTAAATAACCTTACTTTCAGTGATCCATATGTAAAGAATGCACAGGTTTGTGTTGTAAAGTCATCATCTCCTGTTAACACATTAGCTGATTTAAAAGGTAAAAATGTAGGTGTACAGGCTGGTTCATCAGCTCAGGATGCTATCTCTGATACAGAAGGTTTTGAAGAATCATTAAAGGCTGTTGTTGAATTCAAAGATAACTTAACTGCATTAATGGACCTTGAAATTGGTGGTGTTGATGCTGTTGTAATGGACCTTCTTGTTGCTAATGATAACATTAATCGTTCTGGTAAGGATTTTAGAATCATCTCAGAATCACTTGTTGCAGAAGAGTATGGTATTGGATTTAGAAAAGGTGATGTAGCTCTTCGTGATGCTGTACAGAATGCTCTTAACGATATGGCAAAGGACGGT
>NZ_JAXEGN010000154.1:0-16133 GCF_034103065.1 Bullifex sp.
ACACATGCAATAAGAGTTTAGCTGTAATTACTGTTTCCATATTAGTATTATACTACTTTATCACTTATGATACAAATCTTTACGCAATTCCTTCGCCTCCTTAAAAGGAGTCAACTTCCTTGCGTGTTTTCATGTGAATTAAAAAGCTTTTCAAGCTCACCAATAACTCCATTTACCATAACGTTTAGTGATAAATTATTTACCCCTATCACAATATTACTACAAAGATTAACAGGAATTAATAATCTTTTTGCATGGCTTTTTCCTACAGCTTTAGCCATCTTCGCAGTTACCTCACCAAAAAGAGAATTGGCAATAACAATACCAATAGGACCAATAATTACATCAGCATCCTTTACATTTACCTTCAATGGGTTTTCACCAGTAGCAGAAATATCTGCCCCTGCTTTTAACATAGCTTGGGTTGCAACTGCATTGGTTCCAATCGCAACCACTTCAGCCTTTGAACCAAAATTAGTTTTTATCGCACTTACAACTTGCTTTCCAAGTCCTCCACCTTGTCCATCAATTACAACAATCTTCATAAGAAATAATCTTAAAAAAAAAGAAAAGGCCGTGCAAGATACACGACCTCAAATAAAGTATTTAAGAAAAGCTTATTTCTTTTCAGCCTTTTTCTTCTCTTCGTACTTCTTCTTAAGTTCATCAGAAACGCTCTGTGGTACTTTACCATACTTAGCAACTTCCATTGTGAACTCAGCCTTACCCTGAGAGAGAGAACGGAGAACTGTTGAGTAACCGAACATCTCTGAGAGTGGAACTTCAGCAATAACCTGACACTGGTTATTATCTTCAGTTGAACTTACAATCATACCTCTTCTCTGGTTGATAGAACCGAAGATGTTACCCTGGAACTCTGATGGACCTTCAACTTCAACCTTCATGATAGGCTCAAGAATAGCTGGCTTTGCCTTCTCATATGCTTCACGGAATGCACCAAGAGCTGCAGTCTGGAATGCCATATCTGAAGAGTCAACTGGGTGCCAAGCACCATCGTTTACTACACATCTAACACCTACTACAGGGAATCCAATCTGAGTACCCTTCTTCATAGCTGTCTGGAAGCCCTTATCACAAGATGGGATATATTCTGTAGGAATTGCACCACCCTTAACTTCATCAACGAATTCGTAGTCCTTAACTTCTTCGCCATCAACCTGAACGATTGGTTCAATGTAACCAGCAACACGAGCGTACTGACCAGAACCACCAGTCTGCTTCTTGTGTGTGAAGTTAAAGTCTGCTCTCTGAGTGATAGCTTCTCTGTATGCTACCTCTGGCTGGCCAACTTCTACTTCAGCCTTATACTCTCTCTTCATTCTCTCAATGTAAACATCGAGGTGGAGCTCACCCATACCCTTAATGATTGTCTGAGAAGATTCAGGATCAACATAAGTTTGGAATGTTGGGTCTTCCTTAGTAAATCTGTTGAGAGCCTTAGCCATGTTATCAGCTGCTTTCTTATCAACTGGCTTGATAGCAAGTGAGATAACTGGGTTAGGAACATACATACTTGTCATTGAATAGTTAACACCAGGAGCACAGAATGTATCACCTGAAGCACAGTCAATACCAAAGAGTGCAGCAATTTCACCACATCCAGCTTCGTTGATATCTTCCATTGTTGAAGCATGCATCTTAACAAGACGACCAACACGGAACTTCTTTCTTGATCTTGTGTTGAAAAGTTCATCACCCTTCTTAATCTTACCCTGATAGATACGGATGTAAGTTAACTGACCGAACTGACCATCTTCAAGCTTGAATGCAAGAATAACTGGTGGAAGGCTGTCATCTGAAGGAAGCTCAATTTCCTTTTCATTGTCATCAAGGTCGAGAGCATAGTTATGAACATCTGTTGGGTTTGGAAGGTAATCGATAACACCATCAAGGAGCTTCTGAATACCCTTGTTCTTATAAGCAGAACCCATGAATACTGGTACTAAGCGAAGTGCAATAGTTTCTTCACGAACTACCTTCTTGATGAGGTCAACTGTTACTGCATCCTCAAGCATAGCTTCCATGAGCTCTTCTGAGTTCATTGAGATTGTATCAAGGAGCTCTTCTCTCTTGCTCTGAGCTTCATCTAATAATGATGCTGGGATTTCTGCTTCTCTGATACCCTTTCCATCTTCACCTGCATCGAAGTAATAAGCCTTCATCTCAACTAGGTCTACTACACCTTCGAGCTTATCTTCAAGGCCAATTGGAATCTGCATGAGTACAGCATTAAGACCGAGCTTCTCACAAAGCTGATCCTTAACACGATAAGGATTAGCACCAGAACGGTCACACTTGTTTACAAATGCGATACGTGGTACATGATATCTCTTCATCTGACGGTCTACTGTGATTGACTGAGACTGAACACCACCTACTGAACAGAGGACAAGAATTGCACCATCAAGAACTCTGAGTGAGCGTTCTACTTCAATTGTAAAGTCAACGTGTCCCGGAGTATCGATAACGTTAATTTCGTGACCCTTCCAGAATACGTTTGTTGCAGCAGATGCAATTGTAATACCTCTTTCTCTTTCGAGCTCCATTGAGTCCATGGTTGCACCAACGCCGTCTTTACCCTTTACATCGTGGATAGCATGAATCTTGTTACAGTAGTAAAGGATACGTTCACTGAGTGTTGTCTTACCTGAGTCGATATGAGCACTGATACCAATGTTTCTCATATCCAGAAGGTTGTTTGCCATAATATAAAACCTCTTAAATATAAAATCACTGTTAGAATACAAATGTGCAAGCTCTATCACTTGCACCCGATTTCGCATAATATTCGTTTTATTATAATTGTGCAAGTAAGTTAGTGAAAAAAATAAGGTAAAAACTATTTAATCTTTTTATTCTATGCTAATATTCCTAAAAATAGGAGTTATCTATGAAAACAGTTTTTGAAATGATTATCGATAATGAGATTCCTTCAGTCAAACTTTATGAAGATGATGTATGCATTGTAATATTAGATATTAATCCAATCCAAAAAGGCCACGCATTAGTTATTTCTAAAAAACCATATCCACGTTTTACTCTTGCTCCACAAGATGAATTATCCCACATGATGGAAGTAGCAAAAAGAGTTGATTTAAAGATGAGAGAAGTACTCGGTGCTGATGGTACAAATATTATGATCAACAACGATCCTGCATCAGGCCAAGAGGTTCCACACCTTCATATCCATGTTATTCCACGTTACACTGGTGATGGCAAAGGGTTTGTTTTAAATAAAGATAAATATGATGATAATGAAATAGCCAGCTTTGGAGAAAAGTTATGTCTAAATTAAGGTGGATTATTCTTTTTTCACTTTTAATATTCCTTCTTTTTGGGTGTGCAACCTACACTTCTTCAATGGGTTTTGAGAAAATTTCTTTAGAAGAAAATGTTAATTTAAAAGAAACTAGATACAGAGTAATTCTAGATGAAAAGCAAAAAGCAGAAGAGGAAGCAAGACTTGCTCAAGAAAAATTAGAAGCTGAAATAAAGGCTCAAGAAGAAAGAATTATTAAAGAACGTCTTGCTGAAGAAGAACGTATAAAGGCTGAACAGCTTGCTGAAGAAGCAAGAATTGAAGCTGAGAAAAAGGCAGAAGAGGAGCGTATTGAGGCTGAAAGATTAGCCGAAGAAGCTCGTCTTGCTGAAGAAGAAAGAATTCAAGCTGAAAAAGAAGCTGAAAGATTAAGACTTGAAGCAGAAGAAAAAGCTCGCTTAGAAGCTGAACGTTTAGAAGCCGAAAGGCTAGCTGAAGAAGAAAGACTTATTAATGAAAAGAAGGCTGAAGAAGAACGCTTAGCAGAGGAAGCAAGACAAAAGGCTGAAGCTGAAAGGAAAGCAAAAGAAGCTGCTTTTGCTCAATCACTTGCAAAAGCAAGAAGACTTAATGCTTATCCTCAAGACCTTAATTCAATGGGGCTACCTCATATCTATCGTCCAGTTGATGCCCCAATTTTAAAGGATGATTCATTCACAAAGCTTGATGTTTTATTTATTCCTCTTGGATTTACTCAAAATATCGATACTCAAGTAATAGCAGATTCAGTTAAAGACATAAATGCTGATTTTATCTTTATTACAGGATTATTATCTGACCGTGTTGAGTTATCAAAAGCTCTTGGTAAGGATACAGTTACTTTTAAAAATGGTTCAATTATCTTTAATTCAAGCTTAATTGAAGCATCTGATACATCTGCAAAGTTTAAAGTTTCAGAAAGTAAAGATATTGAATTATGTATTTATGCACTCTCTGAAAAAGGTGCTGTTAATGCAAAGGACGCAGCAAGTTGGGTTGAATATATTAATGCTCAAAGTGAAAAAGATTGTAAAGAAGTACTTTCAAGTGTTGAGAGTTTATCAGATAGTGAAGTAATTTATGCACTCTCATCTTCTCAGCCTAGTTCTCTTGACTGGTCAATTTTTACACCATATCAATATAGAACAGATGCATCCTTTACTATCTCAGATGAATTAAATAAAGACTATAGTGATACATATAGAGCTACACATTTCTCAGAGGAAACAGATGGAGGAATTACTTTTAATTCTTCAAAACTATCTGAGCGTTTAGATTTTTTATACACTAAGGGGTTATTAGAGGTATCATCAACAACACTTGCGGTAGCTGGATTATCAAATAATGACATTGCACGCTTTGCTATTCTTGCAACGTATATTGTACCTTAATCTTGCCTTCCGAGTATTATGACACTATATTTTTTATAAGGAGATTTTGAATAAGATGATTTATCATGTAAATAAAGAAAATTTTGAAAAGGCTGTATTAAAGAGCCCTGTTCCAGTTCTCGTTGATTTCTTTGCAACTTGGTGTGGTCCTTGTAGAATGCAAGGTCAAATACTCGAACGCTACGAAAAAATGCATAGCGATGAGGAAGTTAGACTTGTTAAGATTGACTGCGATGAAGAAGCAGAACTAGCAAGAGAATATGGTATTGAAACAATTCCTACTCTACTTGTTTTTAAGAATGGAGAACTAGTTGAAAGAGTCTCAGGTGTTAGACGGGAGAATGAACTCGACCGACTCCTTGGATTATAACACTAGGTTAATCTTTATATAATTTATTAGACACTCAATACTATTTTCAATTTCCCACCAAGTTTTTATAAAATGAGGTGGGTTTATTTTTTTATGCTCTTTATGAAAAAATGAAGAGGAAAATAATTTTTTTCTTTAACTAGTATAAAAATTGTTTTATTAGTTAATTCTCATTACACATGATTATCCAAGTATAATTTAATCAAGTTAAAAAATTCTATAATCACTTATAATACAATAGTTTATAACAATTAAACGTATAAATAGTATAATTCAAAGTTAATATTTTTTTCATTTTACTTCTATTATTCATAGGAGGTAATAAAAAGTAAGAGATAGTAAGTCTTAGTAGTACTATCTCGCCAATGATTAATTATAGAGATAAATTATAATGAAAATAAAATATACCAAAGAGGAAATAGAGCTTGCAAAAGCTCTACGACCTATTAATGATGCTTTGTTTCGAACTATGGCAAAGGATAATATTCCTCTAGTTGAGCATATTATTAGGGTAACTTTAAATAGGGACGATATATCTATTTTGAGGGTAAATACACAAGATGATATCCATCTCTTTTCCTTTCAACACTCTGTTATTCTCGATTGTCTTGCAATAGATAAAGATGGAGTCTTATATGATATTGAAGTACAAACAGTTAACAATGATGATTTAGAAAAAAGAGCAAGATATATCTCATCTATGATAGATGTGAAATATGCGTTAGAGAAAAACCAGGCATATGGGAAGCTAAAACAAAGCATAGTAATCTTTCTAATGGAAAAGGATATCTTTGGGCTTGGAAAACAATTATATGAGTTTATAAGGAAAGAAAAAGAAATAAACTTGCCATTAAAAGATGGTAATAATATCATTTATGTGAATGCTGAAAACAAAGGCAGAGAAGATTTAAATAATCTAATGCAGAGTTTAATTTCTTACAATTACAGTGATATGAAAGATCAAGTGATAAGGGAGTGTACGATGTATTATAAGACAACAGTAGATGGAGAGGATAAGGTTTGTGAAGCACTTAGAGAGTATGTAGCAAAATCCTATGATACAGGCAAAGCTGATGGAATTAATATTGGAAAAGCCGATGGCATAGCTGAAGGTACTGTTAGAACATTATTAAAGCTAGTTAATAGTGGAAATATTACACTAGACTATGCGATTGCTAATTCTGGATTATCTAAAGATAAATTTAATTCTATTGCTGACAACTTAGGTTATAAACTCTAAAATCAAAATTTCCCTATCTAGGCTATCTTTCTAGATAGGGATATAAAAACCAAATATTTCAGTCTCATGGTATGAAAAATATGATTTTAAAAAAAATTAAACCATCTGTAATTATGTTTTACACATAAAAATAAATTTTACCATCTATTCGAAAATAGCTTATTAACTAGAAGGTATAACCAATAGCAATTCTTGGAAGTGGAATTGTTAAATCAAGGTAAGCCTTTGTCTCACCATTTCTAAATTCAGCAAGGTAAATTTCTGTACCAGTAGAAATAGCAAGATACATTTTAGATGTAAGATCTAAATGTAATGATGCACTTACATCAGCTCCAAGAGACCATGTTGATGATTTAACATTAATTCTAGGACCTGCAGAAACTAAAAGCTTTGTAGAATTACCAACCTTAGTTTGGAGTACATAACCACCTCCAACGACAAAGCTATTACCTGTTAAATCTGGTGCAAATACTAAATTAAAGCCATTCTTACCATCAAAAACAACATTTAAGTTTAAATCAGTTTTTGCATTGAACTTAACATTTCCTGTATTTCCCTTATAGTTTAAGGAAATATCAGTATTTTGAACGCCAAGCTCAAGCTTCATCTGAGTATTAGCTGCAAATACCGGAAGTGTTACGATTAAAAGTAATAAAATAGTAATGATTTTTTTCATTTCTTTCTCCATGGGGATTATTCTAGCTAAAAAAATATATTATTCAACCAAATAGTTACACAATAATTTGACTTATTGGCACATTTGTTAAAAAATCATAGTTATTGGAGAATTACCTATGATTAAGAAAAAAGAGGATATGATTATCTCAAAAATAACAAAAATGAGAGATGGTAACGGAGATGTAATTAAAAATGAAATATTGGGAAACCTTGATATGGCTAAACATGCAAGAATGTTCTCAACTTTCACCTTAAATAAAGGTTGTTCAATTGGCTATCATACACACATTAAGGAAACCGAGTATTACTATATTCTCTCAGGAAATGGTGTTGTTAGCGAAAAAGATGGAGATAAAGAGGTGAAAGCTGGTGATATCGTAATTACTGGTGACCAAGAAAGTCATGCAATAAGAAATGATAACGAAGAGCCATTAGTCCTCTTAGCTATTATTATCCTCGATTAAGTATTTTGGAGGGCAAGGTGCCCTCCAACATTAGAACATTGATTTAATTTCATTCTCATATAGCTTTGCAATTTGGAACCTTTTAATTTCCTGCTTACTACTTAACTCTTTATTTATCTCAAAAGATTTCTTTAAAAGAGTAAATTTGTAGATTTGTTCAAAGCTCTTAAAGCCATTTTTAGAACTTACTCTTTCTCTAATTTCATTCTCGATTAAAGAATGAACTTCAGGGAGAGAATAGATGTCCTCACGAGAGATGTAATAGATTTTATTTTGCTTCAAGTAATATTCTATTGCTTGGATAGAAGGTACAATTAAAGCTCCAAGATATTTTTGGTCCTGACCAACTACTACACTAGATTCTATGTACTCACTTTCATTTAAAGCTGCTTCAATTGGAACTGGTTCAAGATTTTCCCCACCAGAAAGAACAATAGTATCTTTACTTCTTCCAACTATGTGATACTCACCATCGTATGTCCAAACTGCAAGGTCACCTGTATTAAAGTATCCATCCTTGTCAATTACCTTACTTGTTAAATCTGGTCGCTTGTAGTAACCAAGCATTACTTGGTCACCTTTAATGTGTAACTCGCCCTTTTCACCAGGCTTACAGAGTTCTCCTGTTTCAAGAGAGATAATCTTGATATCAACATTACCATATGGAATCATGGTACCAGGTCTTCTCTTTGTCCATGCTCTAATACCAATTACAGGAGCAGTTTCTGTTAAACCATAGCCATCAACTAAGTTAATTCCAATTGAATTGAAAAAATCATCAATTTGTGGTGATAGTGAACCACCTCCACTAATACCACAAGTAAAGTTTGTTCCAAGCTTAGTTTTTATTTGTGAGTAAACAAGTTTATCACCAAGCTTATATAGTGGTTTTAAGAAAATAAGAGGAATTATTGATGTTGTAATCTCAACAAATCTATTTCTCTTTGTGTACTTTCTTGTTAAACCATGGTACATATTGCTGTACTTGTAGTGCTTATCCGCAACCTTAACAAAGAAATCAAAAGCAATCTTTTTAATTCCACCTTCTTTCTTCATTTGAGCATAAACAGCACTCTTAACACTTTCCCAAATACGTGGAACAGAACCCATGAAATGTGGATTTATTCTCTTTAAATCCCCAAGCATGATTTTTCCAATAGGCTTGGAGTAACAAATTGTTGAATCAAGATATATGATTATATACTGTATTATTCTTTCAAAGGAATGCCAAACAGGAAGTACACTTAACCAACGTTGTCTAGGAGCTGTTGGGAAATGAACAGAATCAATATTTTTAATAATTCCGTCGAAGTTTCCCTGGCTTAGCATTACCCCCTTTGGTTCACCTGTTGTTCCACTTGTAAAGATTACAGTTGCAAGGTCACTTTCCTTTAACTCGTTAATTGATTTAATTAACTCTTTATCTTCACTTCTCTTAAATTTTTCAATTAACTCCTTGTAAAAGTAAATATTTACATCATTTTCTTTTGCAATATCATCTACCTCTACAATTAACTCATCATCTAATACAATTAGATTCTTTAAAGCAGTTAAAGACTTTCTTACAGATAGAACTTTCTTAAGTTGATCCTTGTTTTCAACAATAGCAGTCTCTGCCTCAGTTGCCTTTAAAATAAACTCAACTTCACTAGCTGTACTATCACGTCCACGAGGAACATCAGCAGCTCCTAATGACATTATTGCTAAGTCTGAAACAATCCAAGCAGATCTATTATCACTAATTAATCCAACTAAGCTTCCTTTTTTAACACCAAGACTTCTTAAAGCTGCAGCAAAGGAATGAACTAATACTCTTACTTCACTGTATTTAAAATCAATAAATTTACCAGTTTTATCTTTTTCCATTAAAAAGATGTAATCACCAATTGTTTGACACTTTGTTTCAAATAAAAATGGAACAGTCATTATATCCTCATAAGTTGTAAGTAATTGACATATTTAATATTTTTGTCAGAAAAGATAATTACAAATTATAGATATTTTGTCAAGAAAAAAAATAACCTCACCTAAAACTAGATGAGGCAAGAAATTAATTATAATGTATTATTTTTCCCAAAGTTTTTCAGGATAGTAGCCTTCAGCAATCTTCTTTCTAAGCTCGTCAACTACAATCTTCTTATCTTCTGGGTATGTCATACCAAACCATCTTTCCTGGCTAGTAAGTACCTTAATAGTACCTTCACCATCTTCAACCATCTTACCAGCGCCATTAGGAAGTAAGCATTCAGCCTTTGGAGCTGTAATATTATCTCTCTTGAAAGCTTCCCAATATGGGACGAAGGAATCAAATACCTTTGGTGTGAAGCCAAAGAAATTCATTGAAACAATTTCTTTACCTGTTAAAGTCTCATCGCCTCTATCGAGGTGTGAAACAATACCACCATCAGCTGTATATTCAATCTTAGTATTTTCTTCCATTGTAACGAGCATGCCGTTATTAACTTTACAAATACCACGAGAAACAGAACCGGACTTACTCATTGTATTTTCAAGAACATAACCAACCATTGCATGTTCTGTTGAATCGTTATCAAGCTTGGAAAGATAAGCACCAAGATCTTGGTATGCTGTTCTACCATAGTAGTCATCTGCATTAACTACTGTAAAAGGTGTCTTAACTGCATCTTTAGCACAAAGTAATGCATGAATAGTACCCCAAGGTTTTGCTCTGCCCTGGCTCTTTGCAAGTTCTTCTGCTGTTAGTAAGCTATCTAATGACTGGAATACATATTCAGCATCCATGTTTCTTGCAATTCTATCGAAAAGTCTCTCTCTGAAATCCTTCTCAATATCCTTTCTAATTATAAAAACAACTTTGCCATAACCACTGTTTTTTGCATCAAAAACACCGAAATCTAAGAGTGTTTCATTGTGCATACCTACAGCATCAATCTGCTTTACACCGCCATAACGGCTACCCATACCTGCAGCTAATACCAAAAGAGTTGGCTTCATTATAAGTTTTCTCCTTCCATGTTTTTATTTACTTATGATATGTTACAACCTTTATGGTAAAAAAGACAGTATAAAAGGTAAAATTATTTATTAAGATATAATTATATTACAATAAAAGATTACCAATAAAAATATTACGTTATCTTTTGTTTCGTTATATTTATATATATTACAAAGAATTAATTGACTATAAAGCAAAAAATCATTATCCTTCCAAGCATGCGTAAAAAAATAGTAAAACCATATCTTTATATACTTCCAGCATTATTGCTTGCTATAGTATTTGTTTACTATCCTTTTATACGCTCAGTAATATCATCATTTTTCAATATATCTATTAAAGGTAAACTTAATTCATTTTGCGCCATTGCTAATTACAAGGATTTATTTACAGATGAAGTTTTTTATTTATCACTTAAAAATACTTTTATCTTTATGGTAATGTTTGTGCCTTTAAACACA
Source organism: Bullifex sp. (assembly GCF_034103065.1). Taxonomy (NCBI): domain Bacteria; kingdom Pseudomonadati; phylum Spirochaetota; class Spirochaetia; order Spirochaetales; family Spirochaetaceae; genus Bullifex; species Bullifex sp. Next base: position 10,901 of record NZ_JAXEGN010000154.1, read on the forward strand.
CTCTTTGTGATAACATTAGTAGTTCTTACAAGAAGAAAAAATCGATTATCAAAAGTTGCAGAAACAGTATTCATGCTCCCAATGACAATTGGCTTATCAAGTGCAGCATTACTATTTAAATTCATGTTTAATGAAACAAATGGTGTTATAAATTCTCTACTTCATTTAGATATTTTATGGTCAAGCAAAGCACTCCCTGCTCGCTTTAGTTTAGTTTTTTTAGGAATCTTTCTTGATATTTCAATTGATTATCTTCTTCTTTTAAGTGCATATAGAAATCTTGATAAAAGCCCAATAGAAGCAAGCATGGTAGATGGATGCACTCCATTTCAAGTGTTTTTATACATCAAGCTTCCACTCCTTCTACCAACTCTTTCCTTTATTGTATTTATTGCAATTAAAGATGCACTATTAATTTGTGCACCAATAATGGTAATGACAGAGGGAGGCCCTGCAAGAAGTACCCAAACTATTGTTTATTACTACTATCTATCAGCATTCAAGAACTCTGCATTTTCAAAAGCAGCAGCAATAAGCACATGTGTATTTATTATTGCAGCAATAATTTTAACTATCTATAAACGCTTTGAAAAAATGAGGATTACATATTAATGAAAAAGCTTACAAATGTTTTATTAATAGCAATGATATTAATCATGGTCTTCCCATTCTTTTATGCAATATCAGCTTCTTTTTTCTCAGCTGCAGACTTCACAACATATCCAGCTAAAATACTTCCAAGTAAACTAAACTTTTCAAATTACTTGAAGGTTTTTAATCATAAATACTTTACTACTTACCTAGTAAATTCAATAATTACAGGTTTTACTGGAACTCTTTTAAGGCTTATTATTGCTTTTTTATCATCCTATGCTTTTTCTCACTATAAATTTAAAGGAAAAGATTTTCTCTTTAGCATACTAGTATTAACTCTATTTATTCCATCAGACTTATTGCTAGTTGAAAACTATATAACTATTCAGCGCCTCAAATTAACAGATACCTATCTGGGAATTATTTCAACGAGTCTACTTGGAGCAAGTCAGATATTTATTTTAAGACAATTTATGCTCACAATTCCAAAAGATATTTTTGAAAGTGCATTACTAGATGGTGCTTCAGATAGAAAATATATTTTTTCTATTTTACTTCCACTATCAAAAGCTATTTTAGTAACACTTTCCTTACAAAGCTTTGTGAATATTTTCAATTCTTATCTTTGGCCTTTGCTTGTTACAAATAAGCCAAAGATGAGAACAGTCCAGGTAGGAATTACAATGTTAGGTTTTTCAGAGAGCCTTAGCTACGGCCCTACTCTTGCGGCAATAATCTTGTTATTTATCCCTTTTACAATACTCTTCATAATCTTCAAGAAAAGTATTTTGAAGGCACTTGAGAGGGGATACTTATATATTTAATAGGAGGATAAAATGAAAAAACTACTCTTACTTTCTTTACTACTAACTATTTCTCTCTGCACTCTTTTTTCTGCAGGAGCAAAAGAAACAAGTGTAACTGAAATTACATTTTGGCACTCAAACAGTGGTATTCTTGGTGAAGCTATTGAAGACCTTGTTGATAACTTTAACGATAGCGTAGGAAAAGAAAAAAATATCTTCGTTACTGCAATTTACCAAGGTAAAGCAAGTGACGTACTAACAAAAGTAAAAGCAGTTAGTCAAAGTGGTGATAAAAGTGAATATCCATCATTAGTACAGCTCGATGCAACAGGTGTTGTTGATATGGCAGCTAATAGTGATTTATTGTACGTTGAAGATTTATTTAAAGCTAATGGTGATGATTTATCCTTCTTACTCGACCATGCAAAAGAAAGCATGATGTATAAAAATCGTGTAATTGGTCTTCCTTTTAATGCATCAACAATCCTTTATTACTACAATAAAACTCTCTTTGATAAAGCAGGAGTTAAGGAAATTAAAACTCTTGACGACTTGATTAATGTAGCAGATAAACTTTGTCAAAAGGATGAAAATGGCAAGATTGTTACATATGCAATTTCATCTGTTCCTACCACATATGAAATGTGTGCATTTATCGGTAGCCAAAATGGTGGAAGCTATTTAACCGATATGGATAATGGTCACCTTGGCTTTGCAACTAAAACTGTATTTAAGGAAGAAGGTACATTAAAGGCTTTCTTAGAAAAATGGAAAGAGCTATATAAAACTGGTGGACTTAAAAACTCTACTAGTGGAGTAACAACAGAGTTTGTTTCTGGTCAAACTGCTTCAATGTTTGCTTCAACTAGTAACCTTACAACTGTATTAAATGCTATCGATGGAAGATTTGAATTAGGTGTTAGTTATCTACCTATGGTTAACGAAGAAGCAACAGGTGGTGTTAACCTTGGTGGTGGTGCCCTCTTTACATTTGATCAAGATGAAAACACATCTAAAGCTGTATATGAATTTATGAAGTACTTAACAAGTGCTGAAAGTCAGCTTACTTGGCACATCAAAACAGGTTATCTTCCAGTAAACAAAGATACATATAACCTTGACGAATTTAAAACACACTGCAAGCAAAATCCAGAGTTCAAGGTAGCTAGCGACCAACTACTTGCTTCAAATCCTAAGGTTGTAGGTCTTTGGATCCCTAATGGATATGAAGTATATTATGCATTCCAATCAAATATTAAAGCTATGCTTGAAGAAAACATCTCTATCGAAGAGACTGTTGATAAAATGACAAATGAAATTGATAGAGGTCTTGATGCTTTCAATAGACAAAATCTCAACTAGTACTAATTTACTTTGTTTCAAAAGAGGCGGTAGAAGGGAGATGGTTTCATCCATCCCCCTTATCACATCATATGGTTATAAAAACATTGATATTAACTTTTGTGAAATGTTAAATCCAACCCACAGAGTTGATAATGCTTACATTGGACAATTAAAATCCTTAAAAGAAAGCTTAGGACTAAACTATAACCAAAGCCATGTTCCTTACATCCCTGATTATCTAAATGCTGATCAAAATGAAAGAAATAGGATTGATGATTTAATTAAGAGAGCTTTTGAATACTCTGAGAAACTAAATATTGATACTGTAGTAATTCACCCAATAAAAGGTTCAATTGAAGATAATATTAATTACTTTGAAAGAGTTCTTAAGGATTTTCCAAGTAGCTGTAGGCTCGCAATAGAAAATATGGAAAGATATGATGAAATAGGAAGAGCTACAGAGTTAATCCAAATTATTGATAGTTTAAATAATTCTAATGTAGGTATTTGTCTTGATACAGGACATGCTCATATGTATGGACTTGATATTCCAAGTGAAATAAAGGCAATGGGTAAATATTTAATTGGTACTCACATTGCTGACAACCATCAAAAGTATGATGAACATTTTATGCCTTTCTTTGGCTCAATTAACTGGGAAGAGGTAATCAAGGCATTAAACGAAATTGATTATAACGGTTATTTAACATATGAAATAATGTTCTTCTTTAAATATCTTCCAGAGGATATTCAAGAGGATGTTGGAAGACTTAGCTATAAAATACTTACCAAGCTTATTTCTTTTTCGCAAACGAACAATTCTTTTTAAATGAACAATTTTCGCATAGTGCACCAGGACACTCCTGAAATGAGTCTGATGCACTTTCTAGTTGCTTAATGTGCCACTTAAGTTCACCAATGTGGTCATTTAAAGCTTTTACCTTTTGCTCTGCATCTTCAAGCTTTTCTCTATATTGAGAGAGTAATATTTCTCTTCTTAACTCTCCACTTTTATCTTCACCAGAGAGCATAATAATCTTTTTTATTTCCTCAAGCGAAAATGATAGATTTTTTAGCTCCATAATTCTTTTTATATAAACAAGGTCAGCATCACTATAGATTCTCTGTCCACCAGAGGTTCTTTCAGAGCTCTTTAATAGCCCCATTTCATCGTAATATCGAATTGTTCTAATAGTTAATCCAGCAGCCTCTGCAAGCTGTCCAACCTTATATTTTTTCTCACTCATTAGACCAAATATATCAAACTTTGTTTTTTTTAACAGCTTTTTTTCTATTATTAATATGAAGTACGAAAAAAACTATATCTCGCAGCTTTCAATAAGAGAGTTGCCACCACAGGACAGACCTCGGGAAAAGCTCGAAACTAAGGGTGCTTCTGCACTATCTGATTTAGAGCTTCTCATGATTTTACTTTCGAGTGGAAATGCAAAAAGGAGGGTAAATGATATCGCACTCGACCTACTTACTTTACTAGATACCAATGTAGATGCATCTACTGATGAAATTGCAACAATAAATGGTATCGGTACGGCAAAGGCTTCTGTTATCTCAGCTGCACTTGAAATCGGAAGAAGAAGAGCAGTAAGAAATGGAAATACAATTACTACGCCAAATGATATTTTCATGGAAATTAAGCACTTTGCATCAAGAGAACAGGAGCAATTTATAGTAATTGTATTAAATGGAGCCCATGAAATTCTTAATATTTTTACAGCAACTATAGGGCTTGTGAATAGATCTTTAATTCACCCTAGAGAAGTGTTCTCAGACCCAATTTCACGTAGAGCAACAGCTGTTGTGTTAGCACATAACCACCCTAGTGGAATACTTTCACCAAGTAAGGAGGATATTGCGACCACAACAAGACTAGCAGAGTCAGGGGAGCTTCTAGGAATAAGAGTTATTGACCATTTGATCTTCTCAAATAAGTCATACTTTTCCTTTAAGGAGCATGGGTTACTTTAGTTTTACTCCTAGAAGTCTTACCACATCTAGAGCTTGAGATACATCAAGCTCTACTCCCTTTAACTCTTTGAAATCTGATGAAATGAATATTGAGGAAAGCTCACTATTAATTAGTGTTACATCCTTTAGCATAGTGCCATTTAAAAAGGCTCTACTTAGGATAGAAGCTATTATCTGTAGGTTTTTATGTTCAATATCGGAAAGTGTTGTTTCAGATAAATCAGAGTTATTAATTTTTGTATCTAAGATAAGTGAATTTGATAAATCACTATAGGTAAATTTAATGCTATCAAATTCACACTTTTTAATCTTAGACTTTGAAAGTGTAACTCCAAGTAGTTTTGAGTTAGTGAACTACCGCCACCCTAAAGGGTTGCAGCTTCTGGTTTAACCCTGGTTTGCTTCCAGTTCTCATATGAAACTTCAAAGCCTGATCCAGGTTCCGCCAGAGTACCCATGTGTTCCGAATGGGTGCTGACTCTCATCTCATACTGGCCAGCAAG
>NZ_JAXEGN010000155.1:0-16460 GCF_034103065.1 Bullifex sp.
CCACTGAACTCGAAGAGAGGCTGCTTGAACTGGAGACCCTTAACTGTAGCCATGTTAAGTCCATCGAGGTTGTCATATGTGAGGCTTTCGAAGTACTCGAAGTTAGCAACTTCACCAGCAGCTCTTTCGCCTTCAACAGGTCTCATGTCGAGAGCCTTCTCCTTAGCAGGACAAGCTTCAACACAAACACCACAACCCTGACAATCTTCTGTGTAAACCTGAATCTTGAATCTGAGGTCACGATCGTTCTTTGTATTAGACTTAAGAGTTACGAATGTCTCTGGAGCCTTAGCTGCATCTTCTGGAGTAATCTGCTTAGCTCTGATAGCTGCGTGAGGACATGACTGTACACACTGGTTACACTGGATACACTTTGTGCTATCCCAGTGAGGAACGAATGCAGCAACACCACGCTTCTCAAGCTTTGTTGTACCTGATGGGAGTGTACCATCATAGCTCATGCATGATACAGGGATATCATTACCCTTGAGGTGCATGATTGGCTCGATGTTATTCTTAGCAAAGTCTGAAGCATCATCTGGGATAAGCTTCTTAGGCTCTAAGCTCTTTGTGATTGTAGCAGGAATCTTAACTTCAACGAGTGCTGCTGAAGCACCATCAACTGCTGCCCAGTTCTTATTAACAACATCTTCACCCTTCTTGAGGAATGTCTTCTTGATGTACTTCTTAATAAGTTCAATAGCTTCTTCTTCTGGGAGAACACCACAAATCTTGAAGAATGCAGCCTGCATTACTGTGTTAATTCTTGTTCCAAGACCTGCTGCCTTAGCAATTGAGAGAGCATCAATATTGAAGAATCTGATCTTTCTGTTGATGATAATCTCCTGATCATGTCTTGGGAGGTGCTCAAATACTTCATCAGATGGAATCTGAGAGTTGAGAAGGAATACACCACCTTCCTTAAGAGTATCGAGCATATCGTAACGACCGATATAAGCTGGGTTATGACAAGCTACGAAGTCAGCATGGTCAATGAGCCATGGCATATCAAGGTTGCCTTCACCGAATCTGAGGTGAGAAATTGTGATACCACCAGACTTCTTTGAGTCATATGCGAAATATGCCTGTGCATTCTGGTTAGTATTATCACCAATGATCTTAATAGAGTTCTTGTTAGCACCTACTGTACCATCAGAACCAAGACCATAGAACATGCAACTTACAACACCTGCTGGTGTAACGTTGATTGATTCGTTAACAGGAATTGACTTGTGAGTAACATCATCGTTAATACCAACTGTAAAGCCATGGAATGCATCTTTAGTTGCAAGGAAGTCAAATACTGCCTTAGCGTGAGAAGGTGTGAAGTCCTTTGAAGAAAGACCATAGCGACCACCAATAACCTTGATACCCTTTCTACCCTGGTTGTCAAGAGCTGCAACAACATCGAGGTAAAGTGGTTCACCAAGTGAGCCTGGTTCCTTAGTTCTATCCATAACTGCAATTCTTTCAACTGAAGCTGGGATAGCGTTAACAAATGCTTCTGCGCTGAATGGGCGATAGAGTCTAACCTTAATAAGACCAACCTTACCACCTCTAGCGTTGATGTACTTAACAGCCCACTCGAATGTGTCTGCTGCAGAACCCATAACGATAACAACATCTGTTGCATCTGGAGCACCAACATAGTCGAAGAGGTGATACTGTCTACCTGTGATAGTAGCTACCTTGTCCATGTACTCCTGTACGATACCTGGAACTGCATCATAGTACTTGTTAGAAGATTCACGACCCTGGAAGTATACGTCTTCGTTCTGAGCTGCAACGTGAATCATTGGGTGCTCTGGGCGCTGAGCGCGTGAGCGGAACTTTGCGATGAGTTTTTCATCAACAAGAGTCTTAATATCTTCGTAAGAAATCTCTTCTACCTTCTGGATTTCGTGAGATGTTCTGAATCCATCAAAGAAGTTAAGGAATGGAACTTCTGCTTTAAGAGTTGAGAGGTGAGCAACAAGTGCCATATCCATTGTTTCCTGGATAGAAGATGCACAAGTCATTGCAAAACCTGTCTGGCGGCATGCCATTACGTCTGAATGGTCACCGAAGATAGAAAGTGACTGTGCAGCAAGTGAACGAGCTGATACGTGGAATACACAAGGAATCATTTCACCTGCAATCTTGTACATATTAGGGATCATGAGTAAGAGACCCTGTGATGCTGTAAATGTTGTTGTAAGAGCGCCAGCTACGAGAGAACCGTGTACTGCACCTGCAGCACCAGCTTCTGACTGCATCTCCATAACGTCAACCTTTCTACCCCAGAGATTTTCTCTTCCCATTGAAGCCCACTGTTCTGAATATTCAGCCATTGGTGATGAAGGTGTGATTGGGTAGATAGCTGCAACATCGCTGAATGCATAAGCGATATGAGCAGCAGCGGTGTTACCATCAATAGTAACGAACTTTTTTGCCATTGTTTTCTCCATTTGCATTTGGATTTGCGGTTACCCGCAGATAAGATTAATTAATCGGCTTAAGTCCCCCTAAGCCAATTAAAATAATAACTCAGTAGTTTGAGCATTTCAAGATTAAGTCCATGAAAAACAGCCTTAAACAATTTCGTTTTTGTCTTTTGGATATTTCCGACTACTAATGCGTAATAACAGATTTCATTATGTTAAAATAGTTTAATAATTAATTCATAGACAATTGTTTTCTATTTTTTTATTATTTTATTTATGAATTCAAACCTCAGTATTTTAATAAATACGATTTCTAATATTTTAATTACCATTGGATTATGGAAAGTTTTTGAAAAATGTGGTTCAAAAAAGTATTATGCGTTAATCCCGATTTATAAAGTTTATATAATTTCAATTTGCGCTGATAGAAAAGATACAGGAAAAATTTGGTTTATTATCAATTTAATTAATACTTTTTTTTCAGTTTCTTTATTGATTCTGATAGAAGTATTAAAAATAAATGGACCGGTTAAATATAGTCTTGAATTATTATCCTATGCAGTTGGAATAACAGAACTTCTTTATCAAATAAAAATATATTCAAGTCTTTGTGATATCTTTAACAGAAGAAAATGGTGGGTAATTTTATTTATTTTAGATATTCCAGCCATATTAATTTGGGGATTAAGCAATAAATTTATGCCTAATAGCACAATACAAGATCGTATTGTTAAAGCTGCAAATGTTACAAATAAGGAAATAAAATATTCTGAAAAAGGTTTATCTATCAATATAAAAGAAAGAGTTGTTAAATCACTCTCTGGAAATAAAGTATTACTACGTGATATCCATATGAATATTCTTCCAGGACGAATGGTTCTTCTACTTGGTGGCTCAGGTGCAGGAAAGACAACATTCTTAAATGCTGTAACTGGATATGAAAAAGCAAATGCAACAATAACATTAAACGGTAAAAATATTTATAAAGATTATGAATCAATTAAGTATGATATTGGTTTTGTACCCCAACAAGATTTAATAAGGTACAACGATTCTGTATTAAAAACAGTATCTGATTATGCAAATCTTAAACTTCCTTTATCAATAAATAAAGAAACTAAAAATAATAAAATAAAGGATGTATTAAATATTTTTGGTCTTACAGCTGTGCAAAACAATATGGTAAGCAAGCAATCTGGAGGACAGAAAAAAAGAATCTCAATTGCAACAGAATTTATCTCAGATCCTTATTTATTTATTTTAGATGAACCAGATTCAGGTCTTGATGGAGTACTTGCAAGGGACTTAATGAAAAGGCTTCATGATATTTCAAGAGAAGGAAAAATTGTAATTGTAATCACCCACTCTCCTGATCGTGTTGCAGACCTTTTTGACGATGTAATAATACTTGCAAAGGATGAAGAACGTACAGGTCGTCTTGTATTCTATGGTGAAATAGAAAAAGCCAAATCATTCTTTGGTACAAATAATCTTGAACAGATGGTTAGAATGATTAATAGAAAAGAAGAAGGTGGGGAAGGATTAGCTGATGAATTAATCGAAAAATATGGGGAGATAGTAAATGCATAACGATAGAAGGGGATACTTTAGACAAATTCCAATCTATTTAGGAAAGTTTTTCAGAATGTTTATTTATATGGATGATTGGAAGATGTTACCTATGGCAGCATTAATTGCTGGCTTAGTTTCTTTTGCTGTTGGTAAAGATGTCTTTGTAAATATGGAAGGTACCTTAAAAGGCTCTCTTGCACTTACCTGTGTTTGTATTTGGAATGGCTTTTTTAACTCAATTCAAGCAGTATGTCGTGAAAGACAAATAGTAAAAAGAGAACATAGAGCGGGTATGAAGCTTACATCTTATATTACAGCTCATATTATTTACCAAGCATTTTTATGCTTATTACAAGCATTAATTACTTTAACAGTGTGCAAAATTACGAGAATTCATTTACCACAAGAGGGAATAATTACACCTTTCTTTTACATTGATATCACACTATCTTTCTTCTTAATAACATATTCAGCTGATATCATGTCTCTGTTTATTTCTTGTATTGCAAAGAATACTACATCTGCTATGACAATTATGCCATTTCTATTAATATTTGAGCTTCTTTTCTCTGGTGGAGTATTTGCACTTACTCAAACTACAGAAGTAATTTCTTACTTTACAATTGCGAGATGGGGTATGTGTGCTATTTGTGCACTTGGAAACTATAATGCTCTTCCAATGACATCGATTTGGAAACAAATAATAAAGCTTCAAAATTATGAATATGAAGGGAAGCAACCTGTAAAACTATTTATTGAAACATTAGAAAGAGAAAACAAAGTTGATGAATTTATGTTAAAAACAGCAGAGAGTAACTTTAATGTTGCTTATGAATCAACATTTGATAACTTAATGGATTGCTGGTTTGTTTTAATATTATTTGTTGTAATCTTCGGTATTCTTTCAATATTTGCATTAAAAAGAATTGATAATGATAAAAGATAAAAATCCTGCAGCCCCTTGAAAGACTGCAGGAAAAAACACAAGGAAGAAAATATTTCAATAGCCTAACTGACACATTGCATCAGCAACCTTTTTGAATCCTGCGATATTAGCACCTTTAACATAGTTAATATAACCATCGTCTTCTCTACCCTCTTTAACACAAGAGTTATGAATTGATGACATTATGTGCTTTAACTTTTCATCTACCTCTTCTGCTCTCCAAGAAAGATGTTGAGCATTTTGGCTCATCTCGAGTCCTGAAACAGCAACACCACCTGCGTTTGCAGCCTTACCTGGTGCAAATGGAATTCTTGATTTTATTAGGAATGTAGCTGCATCAGCAGTAACACCCATATTTGAAGTTTCGACTACATACTTAACACCATTTGCTACAAGTGCTTTAGCATCATCTAAGTTCAATTCATTCTGAATTGCACAAGGGAAAGCCATATCAACTTTTACTTCCCATGGCTTTCTACCAGGAATAAACTTAGCACCAAACTTTTCTGCATATGGTCTTACAACATCATTATTACTTGCTCTAAGCTGAAGCATATATGCCCACTTTTCAGGTGTATTAATTCCTTCTTCATCAAGAATATAACCATCAGGACCAGAAATTGTTACAACCTTAGCACCTAGCTGAGAAGCTTTCATTACAGCACCCCACGCAACATTTCCAAAACCAGAAATTGCAACCCTCTTACCTTCAAAAGAGTCACCATGAGTTTTAAGCATCTCATTAGCAAAGTACATTGTACCAAAACCAGTTGCCTCTGGGCGTACTAAAGAACCACCAAAGTTAAGGCCTTTACCTGTTAAAACACCAGTATTCTCATCTCTTAATCTCTTATATTGGCCATATAAGAACCCAATTTCTCTTGCACCTACTCCAATATCACCGGCAGGAACATCTGTATCAGGTCCGATATATTTTTGAAGCTCAGTCATAAAAGAACGACAGAATCTTAAGATTTCTGCATCACTCTTTCCTTTTGGAGAGAAATCAGAACCACCCTTACCACCACCCATAGGAAGAGTAGTAAGACTGTTTTTAAATGTTTGTTCAAAACCTAAGAACTTTAATGAACCAAGTGTTACTGAAGAGTGGAATCTAAGTCCTCCTTTATATGGTCCAATAGCATTGTTAAATTGGACTCTATAACCTTTATTTACCTGGATTTCACCTTTATCATCTTCCCACTCAACCTTGAAGGAGATAACCCTATCAGGTTCTGTGATTCTTTCAAGTATCTTATTTTTTAGATATACAGGATTTTCATTTACGGTGTCGATGACGCTCTCTACCACTTCTCTTACTGCTTGAATGAATTCACTCTGAGCTGGATTCTTTTTTTCGAGTTCTGCCATAAAGCTGTTTATTTCATACATAGCTTTTTCTCCTTCTGACACTTAAAGAGTACATTCACTTTTTTAATTCTGTCAACAAAAATTTAGTATTTTGAAAATTTCAAAAAATTTTATTTGTAATTAAATTATTTTTTATTAATAAAAATGCAAAATAATTCAATTTCCATTAATATTATTCGTTTTTTCTCACTTGTGATAAAATAACTCCATGTATAATCTCGATCAAACTTGGCTACCTTTTTCAAACTTAATGAGAAGGCATATATATAACGTTTTATTAATTTGTTCTGACTACGATCGATTCATGCTCGAAGAGGATGGACGAGTAGAAGAAGAACTTTATAAAGAGTACACCGCACTAGGCTTAAGCAATCCTCCTAAAATCACGCATACGTCCAATGAAGAGGAAGCATTATCACTTTTAGATAGATTATCTTTCGACCTTGTTATTACAATGCTAGATTTTCACACCGGTAGGGTTGAAAAGCTTGCAGAAAAGATTAAGAGAAGAAAGCCTACAATGCCTGTTATTGTACTAGCACCTTCTCCTGACCATAGAAGAGTAAAAACACTTAAAGATGAAAATAAGAAAAATATCGACTACCTTTTTTATTGGCAAGGTAATCCATCGCTTTTCTTAGCAATGGTTAAGTTAATTGAGGATTCACTTAATCTTGAACATGATACCAATGAAGCCGACGTTCAAGTAATTATTTTAATTGAAGACTCAGTACGATTTATCTCTTCATATCTACCTAAGATGTATACTTGCTTGATTCACCAAGCAAGAAACTCTATTTTAGAGGCTCTCAATGAGTGGGGTAAAACTTTAAGAATGAGAGGAAGGCCTAAGATTGTACTCGCAAGGACAGGAGAAGAAGGTCTTTATTACTACAATAAATATAGAAAAAATATCTTAGGAATAATTAGTGATGTTAATTTCCCATATAAAGGAAATAAAACAGGTTCAGGCCTTGAGCTTGCACGTGAAATAAGAAGTGATAACAGTGAAGTACCAATTCTTATTCAATCCTCTGATATCAATCAAAAAGAAGAAGCTTTAAAGGTTGCATCTGAGTTTTTATATAAACAGTCTCCTACTCTTTTATCAGAACTAGAAGAGCACTTTATAAAGTTTTATTGCTTTGGACCTTTTAATTTTATTGATCCTAAAACAGGAAAGATTATCGAAACTGTTGATACTATGAAGGAGCTTCAAAATGCCTTCATGACAGTTCCTGCGGCATCTTTAGTTTATCATGGAAAGCGAAATGACTTTTCTCGTTGGCTCAGGGCAAAAGGTTTATTTACTCTTGCTACTACAATCAAAAACATGACATTTAAAGATGAAGAGCATTGCGAAAAAATAAGAGAAGAAGTATTTAATACTATTCGTGATTACAGAATGCAGCGTACACGAGGTGTAATTGCAGAGTTCTCTCCTGATACATATGATGATACATCATTCTTCTCCAGAATTGGTAATGGTAGCTTAGGAGGAAAAGGTAGAGGCTTAGCATTTATCGCTGCAGAAATGAAAGCAAATAATGTGCAACAGCAATTTCCATCTATTTATCTTTCAATACCTAAAACAGTTGTTATTTCAACTTCTCTTTATGATAGCTTTATTAATGAAAACGAATTAGATGTAAGTGTTCTTGTTGAGAAGGATGATATAGAGATATTAAAGCTATTTTTATCTTTAAACCTTCCTCAAGAACTAGAGAGTGCACTAAAAGAGTTCTTAAAATTTGTTAAACAACCACTATCAGTAAGGTCCTCTTCTCTATTAGAAGATAGCCATTCAGAACCATTTGCAGGTGTTTATCAAACCTGTATGCTCTCAAATGAAGGTAGTGACGAAAAGAGATTTCTAGAACTTAGCCAAGCTGTAAAGACTGTATATGCTTCAGTATTCTTCCAAAGGGCTAGAGAGTATATGAAAATAACAGGCCATATGGTTGAAGAAGAAAAAATGGCTGTTATATTACAACAAGTTACAGGATCTAAACATGGGAAATGGTGGTTCCCTAATGTTAGTGGAGTTGCACGAAGCTTAAATTACTACCCTGTTGATGGGCAAACAAGCGAAGATGGTGTTGGAATGCTCTCTTTCGGTTTTGGAAAGAGTGTTGTTGATGATGGATCTGCTTTCAGATTCTGTCCAGCAAAACCTAAAAAACCTTCACAATCATTAAATGGTAATGCAGCATCTCAAGATACCTTCTATGCACTTGATTTAACCATTCCATTCGATCCTCTTTCTAATATCGATAACTTAGTGTTACTTGATATTAAGGAAGCATCAATTTGGCCAAAATCTTTAAAATACATTGCTTCAACACTAGATCTTTCAACAGGTGCAATTAGTGAATCAACATTTGCTGAAGGCGTTAAGATGATTACCTTTAATGGAATGTTAAAGTACGATATGTTCCCACTTGCTGAGGTTGTTGATACCATCTTAAAGCTTGGAGCAAGAAGTATGGGAGCTCCAGTTGAAATAGAAATTGCAGTTAATACGGAGCGTAGTGGAGAGAAAAAACCTGACTTTTCAATTCTTCAAATACGCCCTATTGCATCCACATTTGATGAAAGTGATATCGAAATTGATGACTATGAAAAAAATGATGCTTTAATCTATGCTGAAAAGGTAATGGGAAATGGTTATATAACAGAGTTAAAAGATATTATTACAATAAAGCCAAATGCATTTGATAAATCAAAAACTGTTGAAATGGCTGAAGAGCTTTCTAACTTCAACTCTGAAATAGAAAATGACTACATATTAATTGCAGCTGGAAGATTAGGTTCAACTGATAGATGGTTAGGTATACCATGTGCTTGGTCTGATATATCTAGAGCTAGAGTTATTATTGAAACAGGTTTACCTGACTTCCAAGTTGAACCTAGCCAAGGTACACACTTTTTCCAAAACATGACTTCTCTAGGATGTGTATATTTAACTATCAACCCAGTTTATCATGAAGGACTTCTTGATTATGATAAACTTATGAAGCTTGAAGTAATTAAGGAAAGTAAATATTTTATACACCTTAGAGCAAATGAAGGCCTTATAGTAAAGGCTAATGGTTTAGAGCAAAAAGCAGTAATTAAAACACATAAGGAGATACAGGAATGGCTTTAGCAAGTTACTACACTCCAACTCATGTTTTATTGGGTAAGGATGCATATAAAGAGGTTGGAAACGAACTTAAAAAAGTGGGTGCTAAGAAAGTTCTCATCCACTATGGTTCAGATAGAATTAAGAAGAATGGTCTTCTTAATAGTGTAATAAATATTCTAGAAAATGCTGAAATTGAGGTATTTACTCTTGGAGGAGTAGTACCTAACCCTCGTGTTAGTTTAGTTAGAAAAGGCGTTGAAATTGTAAAGAATGAAAGTATTGATTTTATTCTTGCAATTGGAGGTGGTTCTGTAATTGATAGTTCTAAAGCTATTGGTTATGGAAGTCTTTACGATGGGGATGTATGGGATTTCTACTCTCAAAAGGCATCTCCTAAAGCTTGTATGAGTATTGGCTGTATTCTTACCATGGCTGCAGCTGGTTCTGAGATGAGTGACTCCTCAGTAATTACTAACGATGATGGTGGATTAAAGAGAGGATGTAATACAGATTATTGTAGACTAAAGTTTGCTCTTTTAGATCCAGAGTATACCTACTCTCTTCCAAAGTACCAAACAGCTTGTGCTGTTGTTGATATCATGATGCATACAATGGAACGTTTCTTCATTAAAGGTAATACTCTTTGCTTTACAGATAATATGGCAACAGCACTATTAAGAACTATGGTAAAGTATGGTCCTATTGCATTAAAAGAACCAGAAAACTATGAAGCTAGAGCAAATATCATGTGGGCGTCTAGTGTATCACACAATGGCTTTACTGGTTTTGGTAATGATGCTCGAGGAGACTGGGCTTGCCATCAAATGGAGCATGAATTATCTGGTATGTTTGATGTTGCTCATGGAGCAGGTCTTTCAGCAATTTGGTCAACTTGGGCTCGTTATGTATATAAAGAAAATCCAAAGCGCTTTGCATTCTTTGGTCATGAGGTATTTGGCCTTGAATTAACTGGTGATGAAGACAAAGATGCAAATAGAGCAATTGATACAACAGAAGCGTTCTTTAAAAGTCTCGATATGCCAATTAGAATCTCTGATTTTGGTATTAACCTTACAGATGACCAACTTGAAGAGCTTGCCACAAAAGCAACTTTTTATGGCAAGCGTACTCTTGGTTCTTTTATGACTCTCGACCACGATAGAATTAAAGCTATTTATAGCTTAGCAAAATAATCCCAAACACTATCATGAGGAGGAGGTGCAGTAATTGTAATCTCCTCCTTTTTTACAGGATGGGTAAATACAATTTTTCTAGCATGAAGGTGTATTCCACCATCTGGGTTTGAACGTGGGAAGCCATACTTTAAGTCACCCTTAATATGAAGACCAATAGCAGCAAGCTGTGCTCTAATTTGATGATGGCGTCCAGTATGAAGTGCAATTTCAATTAGATAATATTTATCGCTACTTCCAATTAAACGATAATCAAGCTTAGCAAGCTTGCTTCCCTTTATCTCTTTGGGATAAGCAACGCTCTTATTATTTGCACTATTTCTTACAATATAGTGAATTAATGTTGACTCTGTTTTCTTAGGCATATTATCAACTACTGCCCAATATGTCTTTTTAACACTAGAGCCCTTAAAGGCTTCATTTAATCTAACTAAAGCCTTCTCAGTCTTTGCATAAACAACAATACCACTAGTTGGACGATCTAAACGATGAGGGATTCCAAGATAAACGTTACCCGGCTTATTGTAAGTTATCTTTAAATACTCTTTAACTTTATCAGCTAGAGTAATATCGCCAGTTTCATCTCCCTGCACAAGCTCTCCAGGAAGTTTATTTATTATGATTAAATGGTTATCCTCATATAAGATTCTACTCTTTAAATCGTTCATTTATTATCTTCCTTTGATTCTTCATCAAATAGAGTTGGCTCAGCCTCCTCACTAGTTGAAGAGTCCTTAATTTGTCTTAGTGTTAAGGAAGCAAGTTGCTTTGTAATAAGCTTCATACCACTAGTTGTAGCAGACTTTCTAACTGAGAAATCTGCAAAACGGAATGTTTCTTCCATAACTCTATAACCACATCCAGGCTTATACTTTGCAGTAATTATTGCATTTGGAAATGTTGATAACTTAACAAGTTTATAATTACCTTGAGGTAAGATTGAATATAATTTTCCTGTTATAAAGGATGAAATAGTGAATCTATTAATAAAGTAGAATTTTGATTCTTTTTCTCTATAAATAACAGTAAAGATAACATTTTGAAGTAATTCTTTTTCTGCATAATTTATGTAGAAAATTCCATCTGTTCCAATAAACTCTTTTTCAGAAACATTGATTACTCTATAGCAACCATCCTTCCTCATATAAAAGATTTTATCATAGCTAGAAACCTTTAATAGAGTTTCACCAGTTTTTAGATTTGTACCAATGTAACCTGTTGCTTCATCATACTTTAGCTCTAAGTTTCTTACTGCAATTTGTTTAGCATCTGTTACTCCGAAAGAACCAATTTCTGTCTTTCTTGCCCAAACGCTCTCGTCTACCATTGCTTTAAGTTCATCGATATATGAAAGAGCATAATCAGTAATATTCGCTAAGCGCTCATTACAAAGATTAATAGCTGCATTAATTTCTTCAATCTCACTTCTATTTTTCTCAATATCAAATAAAGAAATTCTTCTAATTGGTATCTTTAAGAGACGATCAACATCATCAGCATCAATGTCTCTGAATAATTCTTCTTTAAATGGAGCAAATCCAGTAATAACAGCATTAACTACAGCTTCTTGAGTTTTTTTGTTTTCAATTCGCTTATAAATTCTTTCTTCGATAAAAATTCGCTCTAAAGTCCTTGCATGTAAGCGATCTTCTAGATGACTTTTCTCGATATTGAGCTCTTTAATAAGAGTATCGACTAAGTGATTAGCATGGAACTTTACCATCTCTGTAATTGATACAACTTTTGGAAGATTATCAACAATTACAATTGGATTAACTGCAATTTTATTTTCACACTTAGTATATGCATACAGCGCATCGACCATATCCTTTGTATATGTATTTCGCTGTAAATTTATTTCGATATTTGCACTCTCAGCGGTAAAGTCATTAATTGAAGCAATATGAAGCTTACCTTTTTTAGCAGCATCTTCAATTGAATCAATCATCTGCTCACTAGTAACACCATATGGAAGCTCAGTAATAACAATCTTTTTAGGGTCTGAAGTATCGAGCCTTGCACGAACATTTACACTTCCCCTACCATCATCGTAAGCTGATACATCGACTATACCACCACCAGGAAAATCAGGATATAGTGCTATTTCTTCACCTCTTAATACAGCAGCTTGAGCATCAAGTACTTCAATTAAGTTGTGAGGTAGAATATCTGTCTTCATACCTACTGCTATACCACTTGTACCTTGGACTACTACTACAGGTATTTTAGCAGGGAATACTACAGGTTCTTTATTTCTTCCATCGTAAGAATCAACATATTCAGTTATTTCCGGGTTATAGAGAACCTTTCTTGCAAAAGGAAGTAATCTACACTCAATATATCTTCCGGCAGCAGCTCCATCACCTGTTAAAAAGTTACCGAAGTTACCTTGGCCTTCAATAAATAAGTTACAGTTAGTTAAGTTTACTAAGGCTTCATATATTGAAGCATCACCATGAGGATGGTATTTCATCGTTGCACCAACAACGTTTGCAACCTTATGGTATCTTCCATCATCCATCTCTAAAAGAGTGTGGATAATTCTTCTCTGAACTGGTTTAAATCCATCTAAAATATCAGGAATTGCTCTATCACGGATAACATAGGAAGCATACTCTATGAAGTTTTCATCAAATATCTTTGTTACGTGTGACATATTATCTTAAGTTCTCCATTATGTATTCTCTTCTCTCTGGGGTATTGTTACCCATATAAAATTCCATCTTCTGCCTTACTTGAGTCATACTCTCAATTGTTACAGGTATTAATCTAATATCTTCACCAATAAACTGACCAAACTCACTAGGACTGATTTCACCAAGACCTTTGAACCTAGTTACCTCTGGACTCTTAATCTGTTCAAGCGCAGCATCCTTTTCTTTTTCAGAGTAACAATATACTGTTACTTTTTTATTTCTAACTCTAAATAGAGGGGTATCAAGGATAAAAACACGTCCTGAAGTAACAAGATCTTCAAAGAAGGTAATAAAGTAAGTCATTAATAAATTTCTAATATGATAGCCATCGACATCGGCATCGGTTGCAATGACAACTTTAGAATACCTTAAGTTTTCAAGATCTCCATTTTCTAGTCCTAACGCAACCATGATGTTATAAAGCTCTTGGTTTTCATATATTGCTTTTCTACTCTTTCCAAAGACATTAAATGGCTTACCACGTAGTGCAAATACAGCTTGAGTTTGAACATCCCTTGTTTTATTAATTGTTCCAGCAGCAGAATCACCCTCAGTTAAGAAGATCATAGAGTTATGAGCTTCTCTTTCATGTGCCTTAGGATAGGAGTTTAAATGGTAACGACACTCCTTAAGCTTTGGTATGTTGATAGATACCTTTTTTGCCATTTCACGAGCACCATTACGAACAGCACTTTCTTCCTTATGAATTCGCTCATTAGTCGCTATTTTATTTGAAAGCGCAGTAGCTGTTTCACTATTTTTCATCAAAGCATCAATGACAGCTTCCTTAACTTCATTCACAATCCAGGAACGAATTTCAGTATTTCCAAGCTTATTCTTAGTTTGACTTTCAAATATAGGATCTTGAACCTTTACACTTATTGCACCACAAATACCATCTCTGATTTCAGGAGCATTCCAGTTTTTTTTATAGTATTCATTTATACCTTTTAATAATCCTTCCTTAAAAGCTGATAAATGAGTACCTCCATCACTTGTATGTTGTCCATTTACATAAGAATAATAAGATTCACCATAACTTGATGTATGAGTAAAGGCAAATTCAAGACGTTGCCCCTTATAATAAATAATAGGATATAAGCCATCACTTCCAACATTCTTGCTTAATAGGTCCATAAGGCCATGTTGGCTCTTAATTATTCTCTTATTAAACTCAATTGTTAGGCCTGTATTTAAGTAAGCGTAGTTCCAAAGTCTTTCTTTTATGAACTCTTCATTGTAGTTGTAATCAATAAATAGTTCTGGGTCTGGTGTAAAAGTAACAAATGTACCGTTAGGTTCATTTGTACTTCCTTTTTTAACTCTTCCAACTTGAACACCTTTTTCAAAGGTTGCAGAAGCATATTCTCCATCACGATAGGATGTAACAGAGAAATACGATGAAAGTGCATTTACTGCTTTTGTACCAACGCCATTTAAACCAACAGAGAATTGGAATGCTTCTGAATCATATTTTGCACCAGTATTGATAATAGATACACAATCAACAATCTTTCCTAAAGGAATACCACGTCCAAAGTCTCTTACAGAAACCTTATTATCTAGGACTGTAACATTAATCCTAGAACCTGCACCCATAATAAACTCATCGATACTATTATCGATTACTTCTTTTAGGAGAATGTAAATACCATCATCAACGTGTGAGCCATTTCCTAGACGTCCGATATACATTCCAGGTCTTAATCTAATGTGCTCTAGGGATGAAAGGGATTTTATGTTATCTTCATCGTATTTATTTGCCATAATGTTCATTATCTAAAAATTATCTCAAAATTGCAAACTAAATGGCAAGTTTTTAACTTAAAGGTACACTAATGAGCCATAGTATTCTCCGTACCTAAGATTTCTTAATATTTCAACCGATATATAAAAAGTGTTTTAAGACTAGATAAGAAATAAATCTTTCCAAAATGTTGATTAGTTATACATTTTTGCTTTCTAAAATGTTGATATATCGTAATTATTGTAATATTTTGTAAATTAGATTTAAGATATGTTAAATCGAAAAGCTACTGCTGAAATCGAAAATTGGATAAAAACAAAAAATAAAAAATGTTTATTAGTTCAAGGACCAAGACAGGTAGGAAAAACATATTTAATTGAACACTTTGCGCAAAATCACTATAAAGAGTTTATTGAAATAAATTTCAAAGAACTACCATCCGCACGTGAAATTTTCATAGGTGATTTATCTGTTGATAAAATGATTATGGCGCTAAAATTTCGATTTCCAGAAAAGAAGATTTTACCCAAAAAGACATTGATTTTTCTAGATGAAATTCAGGAGTGTGAAGAGGCTATCACTTCTCTTAAATTTTGGGCCATTGATAATCGATTCGATGTAATTGCGTCTGGTTCTTTATTAGGTATAGATTATAGGAGAGCATCTTCATACCCTGTTGGATATGTTGATTATCTAAAGCTATATGGTCTTGATTTCGAAGAATTCATATAGGCAATGGGAATATCATCTGAAATGATAAACTTTATTAAAGATTCGCTTAAATCAAATTCTATAATTCCTAGTGCAATAAATTCACAAATGATGTCATATTATAGACAATATATCGCAATAGGAGGTATGCCTGAAGTAGTTCAAAAATATGTTGATACCAAAGATTTCAGAGCAATAGATAAAATACAGAGAAATCTTCTTATGGGATATCAATATGATATAGCACATTATGCATCTGTAGCAGAAAAGGTGAAAGCAGAAAAATGTTATCTTTCTCTTGCAAAACAACTATTAGATAAAGAAAACCATAAATTTCAATACAAAGAAGTTGAAAATGGAGGAAGGGCTCAGAAATATTATTCTAGTATCGAATGGTTAATTAGAGCAGATATTATTCATTTAAGTAGGCTTGTAACTGACATAAGGTTTGATTTAGATGATTATGCAATAGATGATTTCTTTAGGATATTAAGCGAGAATCCTCGGTAATTCAATTACCAAGATGAAAGCGTAAAATAGTAATTGCTAAAACATATGCATGTGATATAATAAATTATGAAGATAAATCTTGTTCAGTACAGAACTTGCTCATATAGTATGGAATCATTCTTACTATGTTGAAACTGTTGGATGCATATCCGAGGAAACCGTAA
>NZ_JAXEGN010000156.1:0-8035 GCF_034103065.1 Bullifex sp.
CCATTTGATAAGAACAATAAATCATATCCCTTATCGAGTACATCCTCAGCCTTGAAGGTAGGAGGAAATAGTGTTACAGCACAATTTCTTTGATATAAATCATCGATTATTGAGTATTTAATACCATAATCTACTACAGCAGCTTTTAATGTAGGATTTGTAGGAGGAGCAACAAAGCCTTCACTTAGCTCAGGTTCTTGTGTAACCTTATCAACAGCTACCTCACTAATTAGGTCTCTTTCTGTAATTTTAGGGAAGGTGGAAAGAATGTTATCTGCCTCTGCCTCCATACCATCAAGATAAATTACTCCATTTTGGCTTCCATTATCTCTTAGATGAAGTGTTAAGGCTCTTGTATCTATACCTTCTAATATAGGCTTATCGCCCTTACTCATATACTCTTCTAATGAGGTTTTTCCTTCAGGAAGTGGGCCTCTATATAGCTTTTTTACAATAAGAGCAGTAGCTTTAATACCACTGCTCTCCTTTTCATATTTATCAACACCATAATTGCCGATTAATGGATAAGTCATTACAACTATTTGTCCATTATATGAAGGGTCAGTTAGTATTTCAGGATATCCTGTCATTGATGTGTTGAAAACAACTTCTCCACATACATTAGCTTTTCCATGTAATATGCCGGAAAAAATAGTTCCATCTTTTAATTTTAGATATGCCTTTTGCACGTTAATTCCTCGTAAGTCCAAATTGACAGAAGAATATCAAAAATATGGTGTTTTCTGCAACAGAATTTATAAAAATTCAGCAAAATGCAACAAATATGTAAAAATATGCAACTTTATACCGTTAAAATACGATATTTTTGTATTTTACTTTGATAAAAAAGGAGCATCAAAAGATGCTCTCGTTAATTAATAGACCTTTACGCTCCCTGATACTGTTTCTGCATGTATCATTTTTTCAGAACTATTGCTTATTTCAATTTCCCCTAAACCATTTTGGTTATCATATTGCCAGGAGCCAGATACTGTTGTGAACTTAAAGCTACTATCACTATCCTCATTATCTAAAGCTAAGGAGCCTGAAACAGATTTTATTTTAATATCCTCTGCATGTGATTTAACATTAACACTTCCTGAAATAGTTTGTGCAGTAAAATCACTATCGGTTGAGCTTGTATATTCAATTGTACCGGATACAGAGTTTAGTAATACATCATCTGGCTTATTTGAGTCGGAACCAAATATTGAGCCCGATACACTATTTATTTCAATATCCTTTGCAGATAATTCATATGCAGATATAAACCCAGATACACTTTCAATCTTTATGCTATCTAAATTACGAGGAACTGTAATAAATGCCTTGTTTTTAGTTTTTATTGTATACTCTTCTCCCTTTGCTAGCTCCTTTGTGTTTCCATCAATTTTTATAAGTACCTTATTTATATCGTCCTCTACTATATTAATAGAGGAAACAGTTGATTTTATCTCAACGTCATCAAAGTCAAATGAAACATGTACTCTTGATGCTCTTGAATTAATAGAGCAGAAGGTTATGTTAAATGTCATCCAACAAATTGCTAATACAATTATTATAAAAATTATTCTTCTTTTAGAAAAAGCTATCATTTATTACCTCCTAATTACATTAATTGAGCCTGAAAGTGAGGATGCTTTAATAGAATACCCCTCTCTTCCATCCTCCTTATATTGTCCTTTACCGCTTCTACCAAATACTGTCCAATTACCTGTGGTTGATTGTAGTGTAAGAGAAAATCCCTTATCCTCGGTAGTTATATCAATATCTCCACTAGTTGTTGATAGATCACAGGAGTTAAAATCTGATAAAAGCTCTATATCTCCACTAATTGATCCAGCCTTTATACTTTGAACTTTACTTCTCTTTATTTCACAATCTCCGCTTGTTGAGTATGCTGTTAGCTTATCGCAGCTTGCATTATAAAGAGATACATCTCCACTAACACTTTTTGTAGTTATTTCATTTGCAGCAATATCTAATAGCTTAACATTGCCACTTACACTTTGAGCTTCGATAAGCCTTGCGCTAGCAAGTGATAGATCTAGATCACCTGCAACAAGTGATAGCTTAATTTTATCCAGCTCTCTTGGAAGGTAGAGTGTAATATATTTTAAATTCTTTGAATCACGCTCAATAGAAATATCCTCTGTTAGAGGGATTTCTTCTCCATCTAAAAGGGCAAATGGTTCATCTGTTGCTCTCTTAACTATAACATCTGCAGTAGGGGTTGATAGCTCAAAGGTATTATTATTTAGAGTAAGAGTTGTCTTAGTAAAGTTTTTAAAGACCTTATTTGAAAAGCCAGGATATTTCTTTTCTGCAATTAACCAAATTGCTATTATAGCTAATAGTAGAGCTGCTAATATTGAAATAGGCTTAAAAGGAACGAAGTAGCAAAGTAGAGCTAAAACTATTATTAATAAGAAAATTAAAGGTCTTGAAAATTTAATCATCGTTATCTCCTGAGATTCGAATGTTCCCACTATTTGTTTTAATTAATACTGTATTTTCGCTATCGATTTTATCTAAACCATCATCAATTTCTATAATTCCATTTTCACTTGAAGATACTATATGGCTATCTTGGTTAAGAGTTAAATCGATATTACCACTATCTGATTTAGCCTCTATAAATGCAGCAGTGGAATCAATTGTGATATCGCCTGAAATAGTTTCAGTCATAATGCTCTTAGCACTACTATTTATTATAGTAATAGGCTTGCTACTGCCTTTAACATAGAGTGTTGAAAAGCTAGATGAGGAAATTGTGCTTTCCTTAGCACTTAAAGACGCTTTATCGATATTAGCATCATCAAGCTCAAGGTTTGCTGCAGATAATACAAGCTGCTCAGCAGCTATATTATTTATGTAAACATTTCCACTACCATTTACGACTACAGTTTTAGCATTTTGTGGCAATGAAAGGATTACAGAGCTTTTAGCTTTAACATTAATTGTCGTGATAATATTTTCATTTAAATCTATATAATCCTCACCAAAACGCAATATTGCATAAGGAATATCCTCTCCCTTTATATATAAATCGTTTGATGAGAAATTAATCTCTATATTATTGTTTGCAACCTCAGTTGTAATATCGTATGAAGGCGTGTTAGCAGGTGCTATAAATCTTCTTACAAATAAAAGCATGCATACTACTATTAGAAGTAGTGTAAAGAACAGTTTTTTCTTATCCATTAGTTTTTCACTTGGAGCTGCTTAAACAGCTCCAAATCCTTATTTATTTTGTAGAATTAAAACGAGCATCCCAATCCTTTTCCTTATCAAACATCTCGTTTTCCATCTCTTCAACCTTCTTCTTTAGGTTTTCATACTCAGCTCTAAGGTCGTCATTACTCTTTTCTTCCTTAGCCTCGTAATAGTTAGCATCCTCGGCATCCTTGTAGATATGACCCTTATCGTAGTATTTCTTAAAGTTTGTCTGATAATCCTCTTCACTTGCAGGAAGACAAAGAGCAACGATTAAATAGATAATTGCTCCTGGAAAGAATCCAGTAAAAAGAATAGCTAAAAATACGATTAATCTAACTGGATCAGCTGGTAGGTCTCTCCATTCAGCAAGTCCTGTTGCAACTCCTAAAATTTTACCTCTTGGGCTTCTATACCATCTCTTAGTCATCTTTTTCATCCTCCGCACTTTGTTTTCTACTAGCCATTATGGTATCTATATTATCAATTCGCTCTTTTAAATCTGCGATTCCTCTTAAAAGCTCTTCTCTTTCCTCTGCCTCTGTGTTCTGGTGCACACCTAAGTCCTCATTAGCTTTTCCCTTTCGTGCATTCTTCTTTAGATCCTTTTTACTGATCCTTGAGTAAGTACCAGGTGCAACACCTGCTCTTAACTCCTGCATTCTGATCTCAGCCTCGAGCTTTCTCTTTTTTAGGTCAAAGGCTTTTTCGATTGCTGTAATAGCGATTAAGCTTCCAAATACTATTGCTACAATTATAACTGCCATTATTCTCTGCCTTTCTTAAGAGCCTCAAGCTCCTTCTCAATTTCATCCTGCTCCTCAAGCTCTCTAAACATATCAGCAGTTGTTTTAGCTGGCTTTGAAAGCTCATTCTCTGCTTTCATCTTATCGATGATGGATTCAAAGTCCTCAAAGTGTGCCTCTGTACTTCTTTTAAGGCGCTCATTTGCAAGGGCCTCAGCCTCAGCAGCTCTAGCCTTTTCCTGTAGGCTCTTAAGCTTAAGCTTTGCTTGGTTAAGCTTATCCTCTATTTGATTAATCTCAGTTTTTGATTGCTCAATAATCTCTGAGTAGTTATCTACATCCTTTAATAGAGTATTAAGTGTCTCAGTTTCCTTCTTCTTCTCAATCAGTGCATCTCTTGCTAAATCATCACGACCCTTATCAACTGCAAGCTCTGCTCTTGTCTGCCAACGAGAAATTAAAGCCTTCTGCTCTGCAATCTTTCTTTCAAGTCTGATCTTAGATGCCATCCTTGCTGCACAATTACTCTTTAGCTCAATGAGGGTATCTTCCATCTCCTGCATCATGAGCTTTAGCATCTTCTCTGGATCCTCTGCCTTATCTAATAGAGCATTTATGTTTGCATTAACAATATCTTTAAATCTTGAAAAAACTCCCATAGTTTCCTCCAAAATAAATTTACTTTTACGCTTTTTATATAAGCAAGAAGTGTGCCAACTTATATTATTGAATAATATCTTATTGTATTACAAGAAGATGGATTTTTACATTTTAAAATTTTTGTAAAAATAAATGGTTATTTTATTATTTTTTCTTGGTGAAAAATCCCACGTGTGGTAAAATCTCCCACATGGATAATATGCGGGATAGCCTTCAGAAGGGAATAGGTGAAAGTGATGTTTACTTGGAGTTTCAGGATAAACTATCAAAGGTTGCAAAGGTTGATAGAGCTGTCCTTATTATAGGAGAGCGTGGATCTGGTAAGGAGCTAGCAGTTCAGAGAATTCACTATCTCTCTCCAAGATGGCAGAAGAACCTAGTTGCTGTAAACTGCGCAGCGCTTCCTTCATCACTACTTGAGTCTGAGCTATTTGGCTATGAGCAGGGTGCGTTTACTGGAGCAACAAAGACTCGTAAGGGCCGCTTTGAGGAGGCTGAGGGCGGAACCCTTTTCCTAGATGAAATTGGGCTTATACCACTTGAGGTTCAGGAAAAGATTTTGCGTGTTGTTGAGTATGGAACCTATGAAAGAGTTGGCTCCTCTGTAACTCATGAGTGCAATGTTCGAATAGTTGGTGCAACTAATGCTGATTTATTAGAGTTATGTAAGCAGGGTAAGTTCAAAGAGGATTTATTAGATAGGTTAAGCTTTGAGGTACTCTTTATCCCACCTCTAAGAGAACGAGGTGATGATATTCTACTGCTTGCACAATACTTTGCTTCTAAGATGGCTTTAGAGTGTGGACATGATGGCCTTCCTGTTTTATCAGATGAGGTAGTAGAGGCTTTAATGAATTACTCTTGGCCGGGAAATGTTAGAGAGCTAAAGAATGTTATTGAGCGTGCAGTATATAGAAATGACTCATCATTAATAACAGAGGTAGACTTTAATCCTTTTAATAATCCATTTAAGAAAAAGGTAGTAGCTGTAGAGAAGAGTGAAGCGGTAGCTCCTAAAATAAAGGAAGAGCCAAAGAAGGCTTTGGGGTTAGAGGCAATGCCTCTTAAGGACTTTGCAGTAGCACAAAGCCAGCTTGATGTAATCTTTTTATCACGTGCATTAAATGAAGCTGGAGGAAACCAAAAGATTGCAGCAGAGTTGCTTGGCTTAACCTATGACCAATTTAGAGGGCTATATAGAAAATATAAGCACCTACTCAAATAGCTTTTGCCAAGAAGCCTTTAATTCCTTTTCAACACTAATATGATCAACAGCGATTGCGGCCTGCTTTATTGGTAAATTACTATTGTATTTTCCAATTACTCTACCTTGAGCTGTTACATATAATGGAATATTTAGAAATGTAAAATACTCTGGGTGAAGTATTGCACATACAGCTGATGGGTCATGCAGGTAGCAATATCCTACTTTATGAAAGTTAATGTAGAATTCTACCATACTCTTTATGAGATTACCCTTATAGCCATTCCATTTATTAATATCGCTAGGATACAGATGTGATTGCTGTGTAACATCAAGGCAAATCATTTTTAAGCTTATATTCTTTGAAAAAACAATACCTGCTCCAATTGGGTCCTTGTAATAGTTTGCTTCTGCTACCTCTGTAACATTACCCTCGACAGTTAATGCTCCTCCCATAGATATTATCTCATGCTCAACTTTAAGCACCTCAGGAAAACGCTCATATAGTGCTGCTATATTTGTTAGTGGTCCTGTTGGAACAATAGTGATATCTCCTGGATGAGCTAATATCATGTCACGAATAAATTTTATTCCATCGTCTTTTATTTCTCTGTTTGAGGAAGGAAAAGAAACATTCCCTAACCCATTTTTACCATGAATTAGTTGAACCTCTTCTTTTACTTTATAGCTTTCTTTTCCATATGGAGCAACTTGCCCTAAATAAACTGGAACATCATTTCTATCAAATAGATCTAAAATTGTTAGAGAGTTCCTTGCAGAAACTCTTGTTTCTACATTCCCAAAGACTGCTGTAATTCCAAGAAGATTTATTTCATCTCTCTTTGAAAGTACATAGAGTAGGGCTAGAGTATCATCAATACCTGTATCAAGATCTAGAATTACGTTTTTCATCCTTCATTTTCCATATTTGCTAATATTTCTCTCTGTTTTTCTTTCGTTGCAAGAAAGCCTGAAAAAGCTGTTGCACTTCCTGCTGCTATTCCATTTAAGAGTGAATAGTAATAATCATGAGTATCATCAAAAGCGCATAAGAAGCCTGCAACCATACTATCTCCCGCTCCAACACTATTTTTAACAATTCCCTTTGGAGCGCTATGAAAGTAAGTTTTCCCATCAAGTGTAACTAAAAGAGCTCCTTCCTCTCCAAGTGATACTAATACATTTTCTGCACCCATCTCTTGGAGCTTTCTTGAATAGTAGATTACATCCTCTTTACTATTAATGTCTTTATTGAAAATCATAGAAAGCTCTGCCTTATTTGGTTTTATTAAAAATGGCTTAAG
Source organism: Bullifex sp. (assembly GCF_034103065.1). NCBI lineage: Bacteria > Pseudomonadati > Spirochaetota > Spirochaetia > Spirochaetales > Spirochaetaceae > Bullifex > Bullifex sp. Next base: position 7,131 of record NZ_JAXEGN010000156.1, read on the forward strand.
ACTTAGGGTTTGAGTTAAAAGCTCTCCCTCTGCATCAACAACACACTTTGCTCCAGCTTTATTTGCAATTTCAATTAGCTCTTTATAAACATTATTTCCAAGAGAGGAGGGTGCATTACCTGATAAAATTAGAAAGTCTTCCTTAGTTAAGGAGGTATAAAGTATATCTTTTAGTTTATTTAAATCTTCTTTAGTAAGAGCTGGTCCCTTTCCATTTATTTCAGTTTCTTCTCCACTTTTAAGCTTAACATTTATTCTAGTTGAGCCATTATTAACAGGTATCGAAATAAGCTCAACTCCATATTGCTTTACCATCTCCTTTAATGTGTTTCCTGTATATCCTGCTGTAAATGCAAAGGCCTTTGTTTCTTTACCAAGGTTTTTTAATACAATAGAAACATTGATTCCTTTTCCTCCTGGAACTATATATTCCTCTCTAGCTCGATTTAGTGAGCTATATTTAAAGCTATCGACAAAGATGATGTAATCAAGAGAGGGGTTAAAGGTGACTGTGTAATACAATTCTTTCTCCTTATAGAGGATTATAGAACAATTTTTATTCAAAAGATTTCTTATTTTCGGGAAAAATCCCTATAAAAGATTTTTAATTTTCGGGAATATTTTATTTATCTTTTATCCTAATTTATTTGACTATGTGCTTATAAAGAGAAGGAGCTTAGTTGCTCCTTCCTGTTAAGTACTCTATTAAATATGATGCTTGAGCTAGCTTTAGCTTTTCCTGTAGACGCTCTAGTCGACAGGTTGTTAGCTCTATCTTTGCATTCAATACATCTGCTTCTGATGCATTTCCATAGCTTTGAAGCAGAATTTTTTGTTCAACCTTTGATACTAAGGTTTCTTCCTTTAGATCAAGATAGCTAATCTTTGCAATCGCCATATCTTGA
>NZ_JAXEGN010000157.1:0-15172 GCF_034103065.1 Bullifex sp.
GATAACCTCTAAGCCTTTATTTGCCAATGTTGCACTATCGATACTAATCTTTTTACCCATTTTCCAAGTAGGGTGGTTAGTCGCTTCTTCAACTGTAACATTTTCAAGATTCTTTTTTTGATAAAAAGGACCACCAGAAGCGGTAATTACAACTGAATCAATTTCACCGTGAGCTTTAATTAAATTGAAAATAGCACTATGTTCGCTATCAACTGGGATAATTTTACGTCCAAGTCGTTTTGCTTCATTTAATATAAAGTTACCACCCATTACAATTGATTCTTTATTAGCAAGTGCTAAATCAAAACCACACTGTAATGAAATTAAGGAAGCTTCTAAACCTGGTGCACCAGCTATACCATTTAATACAATATCTGCAGAGAGAGAAGATAAAAACTCTCTTAGTACACTAGAATTAGTATTAATTATATATGGACAATTAAACTCTTTAGAAAGAGTTTGTAACTTTTCTACGCTACTATAGCCGACAAGACCAACTACATCAGCACATAAGCTTTTTGCTCTAATAGCATTTAGACATGTAGTACCAATTGAGCCGGTGGCTCCTAATATAATTACTCTTCTTTTAATCATGCTACATATTGCATGAAGTGCATAAATGCAATAAAGACAGGAGCAGCAAAAAGTAGAGAATCGATGCTATCAAGCATTCCTCCACGACCAGGAATAATTTTTCCACTGTCCTTTATGTTAGCACTTCTCTTTAACACAGATTCTACTAAGTCACCAATAGCAGCAGAAGCAGCTGTTGCAAGACCTAAGAAGAAACCAAGTATACCATCTACTTCAAACTCTTTAATTAATGCGCCACATATGCATCCAATAATAGCAGGAACAAGTAGGGCAGCAATAAAACCAGCTATGGATTTATTAGGACTAACCTTAACAATTCCCTTATTATTCTTACCAAAGAGCATGCCAAAGAAGTATGCGAAGGTATCTGAACCAAATACTAAAGCAAAGAAAATTAATAAATATAACCATGCATTTTCTAAGAAACAAAATTTAACAAAGAAAATTGCAAATGTATTTGGATATACTATTTGAAGAACTGTATATGATAATCTTTCAATAGAATTTTTAAAGTTATCTGTTTCGCCTTTTTTAATTTCCATTGCAAGGGCTATGAAAATCAATCCAATTAATGAATAAAGCGTTAAATTGTATTTTGGAAAATAAGAATATTGGATGTAGGTTGCAATTATCTGAATAGAACCTAGATATGGAGGTAGTAGTAGTTTACCTGTGGTATGTTTACTTAAAATTGAATGTAGTTCATATGAACCAATAATGGCAACTACTAAAACTAGTATTGCAAAACAAAGATAATTATATTGAGGGAGTAAGAGAATTATTGCAGCAAGTAAGGGTATTGCGATTACCCCAGTAATTATCCTTTTTATATTAGATGTCATTTTACCCCTCCAAAACGCCTAATTCTATGGGAATATTCCTCAAGAACTTTAGTTACATCACTTTCATCCCAATCTGGCCATAGTTTATCACAAAAAACGAATTCGGCATAGGCTGAATCAAAAAGAAGGAAGTTTGAAAGACGAATTTCACCTGCAGAACGAGCAATTACATCAACTGGGGGAACTTCTGGATGCTCAAAATAACTTCTAATGACTTCAGGTGTAAGGTTAGTTTCTCCATTTTTAATTGCTTTATTAACTGCCATGGAAATTTCAGCTTGACCACCATAGTTAATTGCAAGTTGAAGAATTATTGTATCATTATCTTTCGTTGCTTCAATTGTATCGTTAATTGCTTTTTTAGCGTCTTCAGGAAGCGGGGAGAGATCACCTATGGTTAAAATCTTAATACCATTTTCCTGGTAAAAAGGTAGCTCTGAATAAATCTTGGAAGAAAAAAGCCCCATGAGATAGGATACTTCCTCTTGGCTTCTTTTCCAGTTTTCAGTTGAAAAACAATAGAGTGAAAGGTACTTCACTTCATTATTAATGGCTCCTAAAACAACCTTTTTTAAACTTTTAAGACCTGCAAGGTGTCCAGCTGTGCGAGGAAGGTGTCTAGCTTTAGCCCATCTTCCATTTCCGTCCATTATTAATCCTAAGTGAAGTTCCTTTTCCCTCATATTTAATTAGATCTCCATGATTTCTTTTTCTTTTGCTTCAGCAACGCGAGCTACATCGCTGATTGCATTATCAGTCATTTTCTGGATCTTTGTTTCACCATCTTTCTGCTGGTCTTCACTAATTTCAGAAGCTTTCTGCATCTTCTTTAGTGTTTCTAAAGCATCACGGCGAACATTGCGAATTGCAACACGAGCGTTTTCAGCTGTAGCCTTAGCACTCTTTGCAAGTTCCTTTCTTCTCTGCTCAGTTAAAGCAGGGAAGTTAACGCGAATAAGCTTACCGTCGTTATTTGGGTTTAATCCGAGTTCGCTCTTCTGAATTGCTTTTTCAATTGCAGAAAGAACACTCTTGTCCCATGGCTGAATGACAACAAGACGAGCTTCAGGAACGCTAATACTAGCTACCTGGTTCAGAGGAGTCTCTGAACCATAGTAATCAACTTTGATTTTATCAAAGAGAGAAGCGTTTGCACGACCTGTTCTCATGTTCTGATATTCACTCTCAAGAGATAAGACGCATTTCTTCATCTTATCCTGACAGTTGTCAAGTACGCTCTGCATGAATAACTCCCGTCTTAAGCTTCAACACCAGCCTGGTAGTAGTCGCAAGAAATAATATCAAGCTTAACACCTGCTGCTTTAGCAACTTCTGCCATCTTCTTTGATACACTCATTGAGTCATCTTTTACGAATGGCTGGTTAAGGAAACATACTTCACTGTAAAGCTTGTTGAGTTTACCTCTTACGATACCCTCAAGAACCTTAGCTGGCTTGTCCATAGAAGCAACCTGAGCCTGGAAGATAGAGAGCTGTTCAGCTTCATATTCCTTAGATACACTAGCTGTATTTAAGAACTGTGGCTTGAATGCTGCAACGTGAAGAGCACAATCGTGAGCAAATTCTTTAACTGCTTCATTTTCGAATGCAGCTACATTGTCAGCTGTGAATACTACACATACTGCAACAGAACCTTCGCCGTGTACGTATGTTGATGCATATCCGTTTTCTGGGAGATCAATAACCTTGAATCTCTTAACAGACATGTTTTCCTTAATTGTAGCGATAAGACCTGCAACCATGCCCTTTAAGTCATCGTTAATTTCAGTGTAACCCTTTTCAACGATTACTTTACACATATTCTCACCAAGCTCTTTGAACTGATCGTTCTTAGCAACGAAGTCAGTTTCGCAGCTGAGCTCGAGAAGTACAGCTTTGTTACCCTGTACATATGTGAAAACTCTACCGTTTTCAGTTGCTCTATCCTGGCGCTTAGCAACTGCAGCAAGACCCATTTCCTTGAGGATCTTTTCTGCCTGAGCCATGTCACCATTAGCCTCGTTAAGAGCCTTCTTGCAGTCCATCATACCTGCTCCGGTGATATCACGGAGTTTCTTTACATCGGATGCTGAAATAGCCATGTTTATCTCCTTATTTTGAATATAACTCGTCTTCTAAAGCTTCTGCTTCTTCGTCCTTATCCTGAACAGGTGCTGCTTCTACAGCTGCTGCTTCATCTTCATCACCAAGTGATTCAATGATCTGGATACCTGTCTCGTTGTCAGCATCGATAACTGCATTAGCAATAATCTCAACAAAAAGTGAGATAGCTCTGATTGCATCATCGTTACCTGGGATAGGATATGTGATATCTGTTGGGTCACAGTTTGTATCAACAACTGCTACAACTGGAATACCAAGTCTCTTAGCTTCTGCTACTGCAAGAGCTTCTTTCTTAGTATCAATGATAAAGAGTGCACCTGGGAGCTCCTTAAGATCCTTAATACCACCAAGGTTCTTCTCAAGCTTGTTCTTTTCCTTTGTTAAAAGTGCAACTTCTTTCTTTGTGAGAGAATCGAATGTTCCGTCAGCCTGCATCTTCTCAATTTTCTTTAAGCGAGCAATACTCTTTTTGATTGTTGAGAAGTTAGTGAGCATACCACCGAGCCAGCGGTTGTTTACATAAGGCATACCACAGCGCTTAGCTTCCTGCTCAATTGTCTGCTGTGCCTGCTTCTTTGTTCCTACGAAAAGGATTGTCTTACCATTCTTAACTTGAGCGCGAATAGCTTCATAAGCTTCTACGATACATGCGCTTGTCTTCTGAAGGTCAATAATGTGAATTCCGTTTCTTTCTGTGAAAATGAAACGATCCATCTTTGGATTCCATCTCTTAGTTTGATGTCCAAAGTGTACGCCTGATTCTAACAGGCTTTTCATGGTTACTACTGCCATAGTAATCCTCCTAAATTTTCGCTAAATAATATTTAGCCCCTAACACTATATCTCAGTAGAAAATCTACCGGAAATTCTGGTTCAACGAACACAGTTAATATATGATGCCAAAAATTAATAAATAATTCAAGTCATATAAAATTAAAGGACAGGAATTAATCCTGCCCGAAAAATTTTTTTAGCTATTTTCTTTATCTCTTTGAGATGAAGCCATCAAACGGATAGCTGAAATATTGATAAAGCCCTTACAATCAACAGGGTGGTAACCACCAGCTTTATCCATACTACCAAGCTCTTGGTTATAGAGTGAGCAAGGTGAAGAAATACCAGCATTAATAACATTACCCTTATAGAGAGCAACCTTAGCAACACCTGTAACATTCTTCTGGCTAGTTTCAAATAGGGAAGTAAGCATGTTAAATTCAGGAGCACCCCAGTAGCCATTGTAAATTAATTCAGCATACTTTGGAGAAAGCATATCTCTTAAGTGCATTGCTTCCTTATCCATACATAGTCCTTCAAGATTGTGGTGAGCCTTCCAAAGGATTTCACAACCTGGAGTTTCGTAAACACCTCTTGATTTAATACCAACAAAGCGGTTTTCAACCATATCAACTCTACCAATTGCATTATCATGGCCAACTTTATTGAGGTATTCAATCATATTAAGTGGGTCTGTTACTACTGTGTTATCATTTTCATTTTTAACCGTTACAGGAATACCATCTTTAAACTCAATTGAAAGAATAGTTTCTTCATTTGGAGCATCTTGAGGGCTTACTGTAAGAGAGAAAACATCAGCTGGACATCTTGAAGATGGATCTTCCAAGATACCTGCCTCATGAGAGATGTGAATTAAATTTGCATCTTCACTATATGGTTTCTTTAATGAAGCTTTTACAGGAATGTTATATTTCTCTGCATAAGCAAGCATATCTGATCTTCCCTCAAACTGAGAAAGGAATTCAGGATCTTTCCATGGAGAAATAATTTTTACATCAGGCATATTCATGTAGTAACCAAATTCAAATCTAACTTGGTCATTACCCTTACCAGTTGCACCGTGAGCAACATATTTAGTGCCTTCCTTTTTAGCAATCTCAATGTGGCGTTTAGCAATAATAGGGCGAGCAAGAGATGTACCAAGCATGTATGTTCCTTCATAAATTGTATTTGCCTTTAATGCTGGAAATACATAGTTCTCAACAAGCTCTTTTCTTAAATCCTCGATATAAACCTTGCTAGCACCAGTAAGGTATGCTTTATCTTCTATAGCTTTGAAATCTTCGTTCTGGCCGACATTAGCAACATATGCAATAACTTCAAAACCTTTGTTTGAGAGCCATTTTAAAATAACTGATGTATCAAGTCCGCCGGAATAGGCAAGAACGACTTTTTCTTTTTTCATTTTCTTATTCTCCGTTTGTTAATCAACTTGTGAATAATTATGCATAAAATAAAAGTTATTGCAACCACTTTTGCATAAATATTGAAAAATTGTGTATTGCAAACAAAATTTATGAATAATATCTGTATATAATAAAAATTTTTTTTACTTGGATAATTTAATTTAAAGCATTACTCTATAAATTATGATAGGTTTTTTTATTAAAAAAGCATTTTTTGACGGTTGGGATAATTTAATTGGAATTGTCCTTTATAATTTAATTAGTGTAGGATTCTTGCTCTTAGCACTACTTTCTACATATTTAATTGATGTTAGTGCAGCATTGTTTTTTGTGGCATTAGTATTAGTGCTATTAGCATTTTGTCTCTTTTCAGGTGCTCTATCAAATGTTTGCTACGGGTATTCAAATTATCAACGTAGTGGCTTTGCCGCATTTAGAGAGGGCTTTGCAAGATACTTCACTCATTCATTATTTTACTTCTTATTACTTGCAGTATTCTTAACAATTACATTTTTTGTAATTCCTTTTTATCTAAGCATTGAGGGAGTAGTTGGAATGATTTTATCAATAATTATGCTTTGGATTGTAATATTACTTTTACTTTCCATGCCATACTATTTAGCTCTCTCTTCATTTTTACCTGGTGATGGTCCATTAAAAACCTTTAAAAAGTGTATGTTAGTAATGGCTGATAATATGGGATTTACCATTTTCTTCGCCTTTTACAACTTAGTTTTACTAGTATTAACTGTCTTTACTATGGGTTTTATTCCAGGAGTAGCAGGAATGAATTTAGCAAGTCACGATGCTGTTAAATTGATAATGCTAAAGTACGATTATCTTGAAGAAAATCCAGATGTTGATAGAAAACACCTACCTTGGGAAGATATTTTATTTGATGAAAAAGAAAAGGTTGGTCCTAGAACATTTAGAAACATGATATTCCCTTGGAAGTAGTATTATGGCATATGAAGTTGAAATAAAAGCTCATGCTTACCCTGAGTTAAAAAGTGTAATTGATGATTTTACTAAATCATGTGGCAAAGAAGTGAATAAAGATGACATTTATTTTGCTTTTCCAGGTGATACATCTCCAAGATTTAGAATTAGAGATGAAGGTGATAATCTATTAATTACAGCTAAAAAGAATCATAGAGAAAATGGACTTGAATGTAATGAAGAGCTAGAGTTTTCACACCCAGTAAAGGATAAGGATGTGATGATTCAAATGGCTCATATGCTTGGTTATGTCGAGTTCATTCGTAAAGAAAAGAAGGGGTATGAATGGCATTATCATGATGTTCATATTGAGTTATTAAATGTAAAAACTCTTGGTTGGTACCTAGAAATGGAAATCATGAGTGATACAAATGATAAAGAGAAGAACCTTGATAAGATTCTTCTCTTATACTCAATTTTAGATAGTGTAGGTATCTCTCGTTGTGATATTGAATCAAAAAGCTATCAGCAGATGCTCAGAGAAAAGAAAGAAAAACAATAGGGAGAGTAAGTAAAATAAACTTGTAGTTTTTACTCTTCCTGCTAACTTTGCTTTATCACTATCAAATAGTGCATTAATTAATCCATTAATCACTATTGATAGTGAAATAAATGTAATATAAGCGTCTCTGAAACTTATCATCAATACTACTCCAATTACTGCAATAATTATATTTCCTGCTCTAAGTCCACCCTTAGTTGAAAGAAGTGATAAAAATAGAGATAACACAGAGAGTAATAGGAAAAATAGAATCAAAAACATAGATCCTTGTTGTAACTCTGTTATTGTGGCTGTTAGTAAAAACAGTGTAACAATTAGTAAAAATTGTCTAATTAGCAATAAAACTCTAGATGTTCTTTGGTGGTTTACTGAAAAGAGGTGGTAAACTGCACTTAAAATTGAAAAGATAATGAAAAAAGAAAATGTTAGTGTTTGAAGAACAATAATAGAACTATTAATCCCTCTAACTAAACTAATTGAAAGCATTGCAACACAAGCTAAAGCTGCAATTATATCGCAAACTCCATTTACAACGCTATTTGATTCCTTCTTTTTAGTACACTCAAAACGAGCAACATCGTAATCAAAGCTGAATTTAGTACCATTTTTTAATGAGGCGGTAAACTTAAGTTCCTCAACTTCATCATAGTGAGTAATAATTTCATCTGTCTTTGCTTTAAAAGCTTCAAATACACTTTTTTTATCCATACTCAACTCCAAAACTTATTCATTTTTATATCGTTAATTAGAAATTCAACTTCCTTTTTAATCTTTTCAGTTATAATCTCTTCTGCCTTACTTCTATCTGTTAAGGCAAGTTTTCTTTCCTCTTCAAAGGTCATAGGATCACCAATGTTTGCATAATAATTCTTAGAAACAACTGTCATTTCATGACCAACAAAACTATTATCTTTTTTCTTAATTCTTCTCATTGGAGCAATTAATCCAATTGGAATAACAGGAACTCCTGTCTCAAGATAAATTCTTGCAACACCTTTTTTAAACTCTAAAAGCTCTGTTCCTGTATTTAACATTCCTTCTGGAAAAATATAAATACTATCCCCAGCTTCAATATATTTTTTAGCTGAAGAAACAACCTTACTTCTATTTTCTTTTGTATTTGCAGGTATTTGATCTGCTAAACGTAAATATGTTTTTAAAAGTGGAACATTAAAAGCAGGACCTATTACCATGTGTATATCATCTTTCATAATGGTTGTAACAAAGTGTGCATCTGATGAAGAAAAGTGGTTGGATACAAATATTTTAGGTCCTTTTGGAAGAGGACAACTAAACCAAGTTTGAAAGTCAAACCTGATTGAAAGAAATATTTTTACTGCTTTTCTATATACACTGTGTAAAAACTTAGCTCTTTTATTCACTTCGCTTTTATTTTCTCACTTATTTTCACTTCTAGTCAATTATGGTAATCTAAAGATATGGAAATGAGAGCTAGTCACATTCTTGTTAAAGATAAATCTTTAGCAGATAAAATTTATTTAGAGTTAAAAAATGGAGCTTCCTTCCAAGCTCTTGCAAAAAAATATTCAACTTGTCCATCTAAGGAAAAGGGTGGGGATTTAGGCTTTTTTAAAGAAGGTCAAATGGTTAAAGAATTTGAAGAAGCTACTAAGAAGCTTGGTTATGGTTCTATTTCACGCCCAGTTAGAACTCAATTTGGTTATCACATTATTAAAAAAACAGGTACTAGATGAAGAAGGTATTAATATACACCGATGGAGCTTGTAGTGGTAATCCTGGACCAGGCGGGTGGGGTGCTATCTTAAAGTATGGAGAAGCAGAAAAAGAAATATCTGGTGGAGAAGCTTTAACAACCAATAATAGAATGGAGTTAACTGCTGCTATTATGGCATTAAGTGCCCTTAAAGAGCCTTGTGAGGTTGATTTATATTCCGATAGTAAGTACCTAATTGATTCATTTTCAAAAGGCTGGGTATATTCCTGGCAGAAAGCAGGGTTTAAGAAAAAAGGTAAAGACGTTCCAAATACAGATTTATGGATTAAACTATTACAACTATTTAATATTCATAAAGTAAATCTAATTTGGGTTAAAGGTCATGCTGAAAATGAATACAATAATCGCTGTGATAAACTAGCGGTTAGTGAGTGGAAGAGGCTCAAAGGTAATAGTTGATAAATCAGGGATGGTAGGAATAGAGTAAGTATAGTTAGATTTACTATCCTCTTTTATTTGTGAAAGAGAGTTAAGTGAAGAATCACCTTTAAAGAGTATATCTTTAGCATCTTGGTTATCTTTATCATATTTTAATACAAGGCTAGCCATTCTTTTTGCATCAGAATATCTAAACATATTTTGATAATGATTCATTAGTTCTAGAGCAACCGCACTATGTGCACTATCGATTTCTAGTAGTTTTTCATATGTTTTTTCATACTCATTGTATTGAAATAATTCTTTCAGAATATATGCTTTTAATGTATAAAATCGAACTATTTGAGGATGAAGTGATAATGCTTCATCAATAATTTTTAAAGCTTTATCAAATTTTTTTTCACTAGCTAAAGCAAAAGCAAGATTATAACTTGTGCTCTTATCATCTGGATTTAAATTATATGCATTAATAAGAGCACTTAAAGTTTCATCTTTGCTTTCAAGTGGTGTGAGTGCACTTGATTGACTCACACTACTTGTTGTTGAGCAAGAAATTAAAAGTAGAAATACTATTTCAACCAAGAACAGTTTTTTCAATTTCATTAACTTGATCTCTGTAAAGATTTAATATTCCACTACCATAATCACCAATGAGCTGAATCATATTTCTAGGATTTTCTCCATCCACACCATTGAGACGGTCACCAGCATCGCCAAGACCAGGAAGAATATAAGCCTTTTCATTTAATACAGGATCCATCCAAAGAGTGTAGATTTCAGCATTAGGAATTGCTCTTGCAATTCTAAGTGCACCCTTAAGGGCTGAAATTACGTTAATAAACTTAATGGATTTTGGCTTGATACCTTCTTTTTCAAGGTACTTAATGATTGTAACTAAAGAGCCACCTGTTGCATTCATTGGATCTGCAAAGATTAAGTCTTTACCATTTAACTCTTCAAGGTTAAAGAATGATTTATCAAGATCAAGGACATATGCCATATTATTTTCTTTTTTACTTTCATCTCTCTTAATCTTAAATAGAGCAAATGGAGTAATAAAACCATCACTTGAGTAATCCTCAATTTCCTTACTCATAATAATAGATGGAAGAAGGGCTCCACGAAGCATAACACACATAACAGAATCATGGATTAAATCATCAACATCTGGAATTCTATGTACAGCATAGTTTTGACATGGGAAGTTAACTGGAGTTTTTTCAATTAAGCTTCTTTTATTTTTTATTGCTTTATCACTATAGGTGTGAGCAAAAAGTAACTCATATGCTCTTTGGATATAGTAAACAAACTCATCGTGCTGAGTTTTAGGGTCTCTTAATTTTGCAATTAATCTTGAAGCTGCTCCATGCTGTTCATCTGGAGTTTCAAAAGAATAAACATGGATTTGAGGCTCTGTTGAACAAATTTCTTCAAGTGCATGTCCAATCTTGGCAGCATTATTGGTAAGTAAGTTACCAGCTACTTCAATTTCTGCATCATCTTTTGCATTGTCCATTAATTTACAGCTATCTAAATATTCATCATAGAGTTTATGAACACCATCAAGCTTAGCTTTATCACTCTCACTTAAAAAACCGTCTAAATCGGTTGCATGTAAAATTATTTTATTAGACATTTTTATCTCCGACTAAAAACAATATAAATGAAAAAGACAACTTTCTCTACAACATTCTTTATTTAAAAGAGACATTTTGTTAATATAAATTTATTGATTTTGCTCTTCTTTTAAAGAAGATGGCTAAAATAAGGAGTTTTCTATGAACATGGTATTTTTAGGCCCTCCAGGAGCTGGTAAGGGAACAATTGCTAAGGAAGCTAAGGTATATTACTCAATTCCTCACATTTCAACAGGTGATTTATTTAGAGCAGAACAGGAAAAAGGTACAGAACTTGGTAATAAGGTTAAATCAATTATTGCAAGTGGTAATCTTGTTCCAGACGAAATTACTATTGAAGTTGTAAGACAGCGCCTTAGCCAAGACGATACTAAAAATGGTTTTATCCTTGACGGTTTCCCACGTACTATCGCTCAGGCAGATGCTCTAAGTAATATTGTAAATATTGATAAAGTTGTTAACTTTGTTGTTGATAAAGAAGCTGTTGTTAAGAGAATTAGTGGTAGAAGATTCTGTAAGAGCACAGGTAGAACATACCATGTAATTTACAACCCACCTAAGGTAGAAGGTATCGATGATGAAACTGGTGAACCACTCTATCAGAGAGAAGATGACCAGCCAGAAAGAGTAAAGACAAGACTCGAAGTATATGATGCATCTACTGCACCACTTATTGAGTACTACAAGGCAAAGGGTGTATTAGTTGATGTTGATGCATCTCCAGCTCCAGAAGTAGTTTTCGATAGCTTAAAGAAAGCACTTACAAAATAATTACATTTTGATAAAATACCCTCTACGGAGGGTATTAATGTTTAAAGATATAATTACAAGCCAAGTATCTAGTGAATTTGTTTCACCTCTCTTTCCAAAACAAGGTGATGATGTAGAACTTAAAATATTCACAGGTGACGTAAAAGTAAAAAATGTAGCTGTATTTACAAATAGATTTGGACTTGAATGGCGTTATGATATGAGTCAAGAGAGTAGCTACTATAAATGCAAAGTAAAAGCACCATATAAACCTGAAGGACTAAGATATTACTTTAGTTTTGATTATGAAGATAGAATTTACTATTTATCGAAGAAAGGTTTTACAATGTGGGCTCCTTGTGCAAAGGACCAGTTTTTCATTGTTACTGATTACACATCTCCAAAATACATTGCATCTTCAACTTGTTATCAAATCTTTCCTGATAGATTTTGTAATGGGGATAAGTCAAATGATGTAAAGGATGGTGAATATGTATTTAATGGTGGTGTTGTAAGTGCTCACACCTTTGATGAAATCCCTGATGAATATGAAAAAGCTAGATGTGTTGACTTTTTCAATGGTGATTTAAAAGGAATAGAAGAAAAGCTATCCTATTTAAACGATTTAGGAATTACAGTTTTATATATTAACCCAATTTTAAGAAGTAGAACTGTTCACCGCTTTGATTGCATCGATTACTTTAATGTAGATGAAAAATTAGGTGGAAACGAAGCTTTAATTTCATTAACTAAAAAAGCTCATGAACTTGGAATTAAGATTGTAATTGATATCTCAATTAACCATACAGGAAGTGACCATGAATGGTTTAAGAAGGCTCAGGAAGACCCTGAGTGTGAAGAAGCTAGTTACTACTACAAAAAAGAAGATGGTTCGTTTTTATATTGGCAAGATGTCGATACTCTTCCTCAATTAAACTATAACAACCAGAAGCTAAGAGATATTGTATATCGCTCTGCTGATGCTGCTATGAAGAAGTTTTTACTTCCACCATATTCTATCGATGGATGGCGTCTTGATGTTGCACCAGAGCTTGGTAGAACTGAAACTGATCAGCTTTGTAAAGAGGTTTGGAGAGAGGTTAAAACCTCCCTTAGAGGTGTTAAGGATGATCTTTACCTTGTTGGTGAGGATTGGAATGATGCAACTGAATACCTAGAAGGGGATATGTGGGATGCTACAATGAATTACTTTGGTTCAGGCAGGCTACTTCGATCCTGGATGGGGGAAAAGGATAGATTCCAATGTGGTGGCTGGGGTCATAGTCCTGAATTAGAAAAGTATCCTATGGATGCTTATACCCTAGCTGAAGCTTTGAAGGATACTGAAAATGCATCTCAAGATTTATCACGCTTCTTTAGAATGAACCTCTTTGATAGCCATGATACCCCACGATTACATAATAATAGTGCAATCTATGATGAAGATATCTATAAGGGTGTTGTTATGGCTCTCTATATGCTTCCTGGTATGCCAAATATCTATTATGGTGATGAAATCTCAATTGGAGGAAAACTTGGAAGCGTTGAGGCTTCACGTTATCCTATGGTTTGGGATGAAAGCATGTGGAATAAAGGAATGCTGAATACCCATAAGATAATGGGTGCATTAAGAAAGAATAATGATGATTTAGCATTTGCATCTGCATACTACATTCCACTTAATAAAAATACTCTTGCTATTTTCAGAAAAGGAAAAGAGAAGGGATATTTACTTTTACTGAATAAGAATGAGGAAGTTCAAAATATCGTTCTTGATAATCAAATTTTTAAGGGATATCAAGAAATGAAAGATATAGAAAATGGTGAAAATCAAAAACTTGATTCACCACTTTCACTTCCTAGCAATAAGAGTAGAGTATTTATACTTCAGTAATAGTTACCGTAATGGTATCTGTATAAGTCCCTGAAAGTGAATTAGTTAAGCTTTCAAGGGACTTAAAATTAAAATAAATTGGAAAGTAAGCATAGTTATTTGTACTAGTTTTTATATTAGTTAATTTATAAGAGTTTTGATTAATATAATTACTAACACTTATATCACTAGAATTTCCAATTTGAGTTACTAAATTATATTCAATTTTATTTCCAATACTATTTTCTAAAGCGCCATTGGATGAAATTTGAACAATAAAAGATTCTGAATAGGTTTTATTAATTGTATTATCACTACTTGATGCTACAATTTTTACTTGAACTATAGGAGCATGGGTATAAGATGCTAAAATTTTATTGTAATCAAGGTTGTATTTTGATTCATTAATTTCACTACCATTAAACTCTGCAAATGAAGTATGCAACAGTAGGAAACTAGGTTCAATTATTTCAGTAGGATCCTTACTAACACCTGGTTTTGGTGTTCCATCTGGATTAACCATTGGATTGGTAGGGCAAATTGGAATATGTACATCTCCATTTGAAATACTGTTATTAATGTATAAAGAATAGTTTCTATCAATTTTGATTGAAGTTACTATTATATTATTTAAATCATTTGGGTTGGTAAGGGTATAGTACTGACCTGATAACTTATCAATTGATTTTTCACAAACTAAATATAATTCTAGAACATAAATTTGATCTTTATCTTTTATAGAAGCTTTAAAGCCTGTAGCATCCTTAAAGCTAACATAACTAATAGGACGGCCGTTCTGTTTACTCCATTTACCCTTTAATTTAAACTCAATTGATTGATCTACTCTTTTTTCAACATCACCTTTTATTTCAACGTGAGAAAGAGTAGGTGAATCAATATTAATTTCTATATCGGCATTTGATGTACAAAAAATAGTAAAATAACCAAGCTTAAACCCAGCTTTACTATTTTCTACTTCCTGTAAATACATAGAAGAAGTAGGGTATGGGTGATATTCAATATTTACATTAGCTGCGAAAGCAGAACATAAACAAATCGATAATATAGTAAAAAGTAGTGCTTTCTTCATTGTTTAACTCTTAGTACATAATAAAAAAGAAGTCAAGTTATTGGCTTGACTTCTTAGTGGAGGATATAAGGATTGAACTTATGACATCCTGCTTGTAAGGCAGGCGCTCTCCCGCTGAGCTAATCCTCCAGTTTGTTGTGCTCGTTGTTGTTCGTGCTCAACGATGATATTTATACCAAGAATGAGATTTTTATGCAATACAATTTTGAAAAAAAATTAAAAATTTTTGAAATTATACGTTAATTATTGATACCAAAAATAATTAGTACATAAAATTAAACTAGACATAATTACTATCTTTTTATATTTTCAATTTAGAGGATGATATGTGGACACTTGATACTTTCATTATTTCATTTTTTATCTATAGTTTTGTTGGATGGTGTTGTGAAGTAGTTTACTGCTCAATTCCAAAAAGAAGATTTGT
>NZ_JAXEGN010000158.1:0-10579 GCF_034103065.1 Bullifex sp.
TATTTTAGCTTGCCTTAGAAATGATTTTGATTTTTCTTTAATTACTTATTTAAATTATAAGTAGTTTCAAATACTGCACCATTTACTACCCAAACATCGGATAAGTCAGGTTTTCCATCAACGGCATTACAAACTAAGTAATCTCCAGATGCATGATTTGTTTCTGATTTATTAGTGTAAAGAACATCCCCCCAAGCAGTTTGAACTTCACAAATAATGTTCTTAGGAACAAAGAATGCAAAGTTTGAATCTGGAGTAGCTTTTGCTCTAATAGGAATGAAGATGCCTTTATTGTTTGTAAAATCTTCTTCTGATAATGCACTACCATCTTCTCTAGTATAAGACTTTAATACCTTAGAAAGCTTTGTAACCCACTCTTCTCCAAGTGTACCCTTTAATACAACAGATACTCCATCATCTTCAACATGGTAATCTGTAAGTTCTAAAAAGTTATAAGTATCATATGGCTCATTAACCATCATACCAGAAATAACATAATCTGTTTTTCCTGTTAGAAAGCCTTCTTCCATGTGCTGAGCAAGATAATCATCAGCAGTACATTCAATTGCTTTTGTACTTTGACATGAAATCATAACGAAGAGAGAAAATAAAATAAGTGAAAAAGAAATAAAACGTTTCATTGTAGCCTCCGGGGGGAATTTTCTCATACTTTACCTATTTGTGAAAAGGTGTTTGGACTAACCAAACACCCTCTTTTTTACATTTTTGCTCTTACAAGCTCTTTGGCAACATCTTCTGTTAAAGAAGCTAAATCATTTTTTATTTTTGTAGAAAGGGCAATATTCACATCACCCCATTTAAGGTAAGCACCAAAACGACCATTAAGAACTCTTAGAGGCTTACCTTCAAAGGTACCAAAGTCCATTAAAGGAAGAGACTTTTCTTCTTGAGCTTTGATGATATTTACTAGCTCTTCACTAGTTAAAGAATCACTTCGCTCTTGGTCTGCTTTTGACAATCGATAATTCTTATCCCCACATTTAATGTAAACACCATAACGGCCACTAAGAACTTCGATAGGTTTACCATCATAGACACCACGAGAAGATTCAATTGTTTCCTTTTGAGTATTCTGCTCATGACGCTTAATTATATCTTCAACCTCTTCTTGAGTAAGTTCAGCGCTTCTAGCTTTTTCATCCTTTGTTAATGCGATATTCTCACTACCCCATTTTAAATAAGATCCAAAACGCCCTTTCTTTATAGAAACAGCTTTTCCTTCAAATGGAGAATACTCAACTCCCTTAGAGGATGCGCCATCCCGACTAACTAATGATAATGCTTTTTCTGCAGTAAGCTCAGTTAATGGCCCAAAAACCTTATAATTAGCACCTTTATATGTAATATACCCGCCATATGGACCATTATTGATTACTATTTCATTTCCTTCTTCATCACTTGCAATTGCCTTTGGAAGTGAGAAATAGAAGTCAATTTCTTCCTCTGTATAGCTATCTGCACTTTTCTTACTTTTTGGTACATTACAGGTTTTATCACCTCTTTGCCAGTATTGACCATGCTTACCAGATTTAAGCTGAGTCTTGTTATCAACAGTAGTTTCTTCTGGATGGAGGGTATTCTTTATTAACAGAGCAATATCATCATCATTAAGAGTTCCAGGACAAAGTGTATCAGGAAGATTAATCATGACAGCCTTACCATCATCCTTCTTTTTATCGAGCAATAGATAAGCACCAAAAGGTCCTACCTTAATTTGGTACTTAACCTCTCCTTCAACATTAGCTACACCAGAAAGATGAGGGAATGTTAATAATTTTGCATCAAAATGATCACTTCTAGCTCCTTGAACTAAAGAATTTAAGCCTTTAACACTACCTTTTCCATAGTAGAAGTCTTGTAGGTATCTTAAGGCATCACCTTCACCATTTGCGATTTTATCAAGTTGGTCCTCCATTTCAGAGGTATATGAATAGTCAACAAGATCCTTAAAAGATTCATTCATTAATCCATTTACAGCAAATCCTGTAAAAGAAGGAATTAAGCTTCTATCTTTTTCAATTGCATAACCACGATCTAAAAGGGTTGAGATAATAGTTGCATATGTACTTGGTCTACCGATACCTTTTTCTTCAAGCTTTTTAATTAAAGAAGCTTCATTGTATCTAGCAGGTGGTTGAGTAACATGCTCTTTACCGTTAATTGATATTAATTTCTCTTCATCTCCAGCACTAACAGAAGGAAGAGAGGTCTCTTTCTCTTCATCGTCTTGGTCAGTTCCATAAACCTTTAAATAGCCAGGAAATACTACCGATGTACCAGATGAAGTAAATCTAGCATCTTGGCATTTTACCTTAACCGTTGTAGTACTCTTAATGGCTTCACTCATTTGAGTTGCAAGAGTTCTCTGGTAGATTAATGTATATAGCGCAAGCTCCTTCCCTTTCAGACCACTTTCATCTGGACGCCTAAATACATCACCAGCTGGTCTAATCGCTTCATGCGCTTCCTGTGCATTCTTGCTCTTATTTTCAAAGTGACGCTCTCTAGAAGACAAATATTCAGTACCATAGTCACTCTTAATTTGCTCGCGAGCAAGCGAAATACATTCAGATGAAAGATTAACACTATCAGTACGCATATAGGTAATAAAACCGTTTTCAAATAGAGACTGTGCAACTCTCATAGTTTCTTTACTAGAAAGTCTCAATCTTCTATTTGCAACCTGTTGGAGTGTTGAGGTTGTAAAAGGTGGAAGAGGAGAAGACTTACTAGTTTTGTGAGTTACGCTTTCAATAAAAAATGGATTTTCATTGCAAATCTTTTCAACCTCATCGGCAAGCTTTTTATCCAGCAGTAAGGTCTTTCCATTAAATTGACCAGTTGTAGAGTCAAAGTCTTTACTTGTAGCAACTCTCTTTTCCTTATATTCATCAAGAGTTGCTTCAAATCTTTTACTATCCTTTGTTTCAAGTAAAACCTTTACATCGTAGTAAACAGAAGGAACATATGTAAGTCTTTCATTTTCTCTATCAACAATAAATCTTAAACCAACAGATTGCACACGACCTGCAGATAACTTTTTGTTTGACAGTCTCTTCCACAACACTGGAGAAACTTCATAACCATAAAGACGATCGACAATTCTTCTATCCTCTTGAGCCTTTACAAGAGCAAGATCAAGTTCTCTGCCCTTTGAAAGTGCTTCAGTTACTGCCTTTTTAGTTATTTCATGGAATACCATTCTCTTTGTCGGAACTTCAGGTTTTAAAAGCTCCATTAAGTGCCAAGAAATAGATTCTCCTTCACGGTCCTCATCGGTTGCAAGTAAGAGTTGTTCACTCCCTTCTAGTTTCTTTTGTAAATCATTTACACGGCTTTCTTTTCCCTCTGTAATAACGTAATGAGGCTTAAAATTATCCTCAATATCTACACCTAAGGTATCAGAAGGAAGGTCCCTAATATGACCTTTACTTGCCACAACAGAGTAATTTTTAGGCAAATACTTCTTAATTGTATTAGCTTTAGTAGGAGACTCAACTATAACAAGAGTCTTCTTTGCAGGATCAAATTCCATACTCCCTCCAATAAACATAGAAAATAATCCTGCATTTTTCGATTTGTCAAGAAAAAATTTTAGCCCTTTTCTAGTTATTACATAGTAATAAAAATTTTATTCAACTTTCTCAAGAACAAATGCAAATGGGTCTTCAGAGGCCTCATTCTTAAATAATGCCTTCTTTGCAATATCAGACCCAGTGTTTCTAAAAATTAAATATGTACCACTTTCATCACTTTTAAAAAGGAATTCGGTAATAGTTCCTACCTTAATTCCAAAGGCTTTAGAAGTAATATTAAGAATTACTCTATCTGTAGTTTTTTGAACCTTAACTGGCTGAAAAGCAGTAGGTGTGACATCTAGGATATTAATCTTTCTACAAATATCCTTATAAACCCTAGCAACATCAATTTTGTCTTTAAATTTAATCCAAGGCCAAGGACCTTCAATTGGGTCAAAAGGAAAAAATGGTAGTATTTCTCCATCTAAGTTATAACTAATAGCCATGTATTGGGCGCCCTCATCTTCTATAAGTTTTGCTACAAATTCTATATCCTTAAACTTTCCGTTATTATCATCACCTTTATTAATAAAACGATAGGTACCAGAGTAATTGCCTGTAGTAAATGTTACTTTTGATGCCGATAGAGTATTATTATTTTCATCACGTGCACCAAATGTAATTGTGTACTCTTGATTCTGATTTAAGTTTTTAATCGTATAGCTCAATTCACCATTTAGTAATCGAACAAACGGAGTTCTATCGATATAAATATCGTAATAAACAGCGTTATCAACCTTATCCCAAGATAAAGTGACATTATTTGTATAAACCTCATGATAGAGAGCTGCAAAGAGTGCTGCAGGACATAATAAAAACAATATTGTAAAAAGTATTTTTTTCATATTTTCTTTCCAAAAAAATAAAGTCTGTTGTTTGAAAAAGTAAAAAGTTGTCTTGCCCTTTCAAATTACAACAGTTAAGCTTATTTTATGAGAAAAATTATTTTTGTACTAGCATGTTCCTTGAGTCTCCTTTTTAGCTGCACTGTTACTGAAAATGCATCAATAAGTAAAAGTACAAGTGGAACTTCAATGACAGATATTCACGTAGAAGATTACTTTATCGATGTATTAACCGATTTTGCTGAGTTCTTACCTGAGTCAGATGAATCAATTATGGATAACGCCATAAATTCATTTGCAGGTCAGTTATTTGGAGTTGAAGGTATTGAAGGAGTTCAGGCTGTAAAGACTTCAAACAATGACTACACTCTTTACTTTGATTTCAATTCATTTGAAGACCTTGCAACAAAGCTTTCGGGAAAAAACTCACAATCAATTATTAAGCAATCAAATGGGAAACTCTCTTTCTATGTTGATATCGACAACTACACAGAGCTTGAAGCAGTTGTTCCATTCCTAGCAGATCCTAATATTGAAGTATTCTTAGCAAAGTACAACGTTGGATATAGCGAAGAAGATTACCTCGATATGATCGTATTCTCACTTGGTGAAGAAGCTCCTGAATCACTACAAAATAGCTATATAACTATTAATTTAACTCTTCCAGGAGATGTTATCTCGGTAAATGGTGCTCAAAAAATATCACGCAATACAATTAAGTATTCATTTAGACTAATCGATTTTCTACTTTTAAATAATCCATTAAAGTTCGATGTTAGTTGGAAAGTCTGATAATTTCGTTGACACCTATCCAATAAAAATGATAATTTCAATAATGGTATCTCTGACTACATATCAGAGGTGTCACTATTAACTAAAAGGAAAAAAGAAAATGGCTGACACAGAAGAAAAGAATCTTGACTTTAAAAAAGGTGGTAAACACACAGAAGAAAAAGTCGCAGCAAAAAAATCAAAGAAGAGCTTTGCATGGTGGGCTGGTGTAGTAGTACTTATCTTAATCTCTATTACATTCGTTCTTCCAGCAACAGGTATCGGAGCACTCTTTGCAGAAGATAGCATTGTATTCGGTAAATACAATGGTGAGAAAATTGAATATAAGCCAGGTAACTACTTTGGTAACCAAGTAAACTCTTTGGCATCTCAGTATGATTCACTCGACATGTCAAGTCTTTATTCTGTTTGGTATCAAGCATATCAAAGCACAGTATTACAAACAGCTTTAAATCAGGCTGCTAATAAGGCTGGTATCAAGGCAACAGATTATGCAACTAACCAGTACATCCTTGATTCTGGTATCTACAATACTGATGGTGCTTTTGATAAAGCTAAATACGATGGCTACACACAGGCACAGAGAGAATCAATTTACAACAATGTTTATAGTTCAATTCCTGGAATGACAGTTGCAAATGACTACAGCACAGTTCGTTCTTCAGATAAGGAAAAAGACTTTGTTAGTACAATGGCTGCAACAGGTAGAACATTTGAATATGTTGCATTTGGTTCTGAAACATATCCTGATAGCGATGCAGTCAACTACCTCAACTCTAATCCACAGCCTTTTGCTAAAGTTGGTGTTTCCATCATTTCTGCTGAAACAGAAGATGCAGCTAAGGTTTTAATGGATGAAATTAAAGCTGGTACAAAGACTTTTGATGATGCAGCAGCTAATGACTCTATAGATGCTTTTAAGAGTGCTTCTGGTAAAGTTGGTGAAGTATACTTCTACAACCTTCAAAACACATTAGGAAGCCAAGATAATGCAAATGCAGTATTCTCAACAGCAGTTGGTGAGCTTGCAGGTCCTTACTACACATCATATGGCTACTCATTCTTCAAAGTTGATTCAGCTCCAGTAATGGCAGATGCATCAGACGCTACAACACTTTCAGTAGTAAAGTCCTATATTGCTAATGAAAATCCTGACCTTGTTACTCCATATGCAGAAGCAGCTGCTAACGAGTTCTATGCAAATCCTGATTTCATCTACACAGATCTTTCTGTATATGAAGTTGCATCAACTCCTGCAAATCCACAAACAAGTTCATTCATGGGTTCATTTGCTTACACAGACGCAGCAGGCCTTCTTGCTACAGCTTCAAGCGATGCTGCATATATGAACAGCTTATTCAAGGGTGAAACAGGTACAGTACTTGCTCCACAAAAAGCTGGTTCAAACTACATTGTTACCAAGATTGGTGATGAGAGTGTTTCATCATCTATTAAATCTTCAGTTCCTACTTTCTATGATTACATTGGAACTCTTGCAATACAGCAGGATTTACAGAGTGCTATTTTAAATAACTCTACATTTGAAGATGACTTTGTAAATACACTCTTTTCTAAGGTATTAAACTTAGGTGGTAACAACTAATATAATGTATTTCAAATAATGCGGGATTAACTTCCCGCATTTTTTTTACTCCTTTTCCTTTTTTGATTTTATAATTATTGCATGAGCGAAAGAGAAATTTTAAAACCTACTATATTATTAAAGGATGATGGAACGTTAACAGAGGAAGGTTTTGCTAGAAAACCATACTTTATCTATGAAAGAGAAAAAATTAAAGCTTCAAAGATCCGAATAAAAGAATGGGACTATTATGCTATATTAGACAAAAGTAAAAACTATGTAGTTTGCATGACTTTTTCTGATTTAGGCTTTGCTGGATTATTTGCACTTGCATTAATTGACTATAAGACTAAGAAAGCTATTCAAAGTGATACAATTAAACTGTTAACTCTTCATAAAACAGGTCTTTCACCTTCATCAAATATTGATAATACAATATCCTTTTCAAGTCCAAAATTTTCATTCAAATTTTCTAAAAATGGTTCACAAAGACACATAGAGGTTAATGCACCAAACTTTACTCCGAATCCTATCTTTATTGATGCAATATTTTCACAGCCTGACGATAAGGAAACAATTAACATCGCAACTAGTTGGGAAGAAAATAGAAAAGCTTTCTATCTAAATGAAAAAGCTATTGCGATGACTCCCCTTTCAGGGTTTGTCCAAATAGGAAATAGAAAAGATGATATTTGCATTGATAAATCAACTCTTATTCTCGACTGGGGAAGAGGAAGATGGACAAGAGAAAATACTTGGTACTGGGCTGCAGCTTCAGGATTTTACAACGATATTCCAATTGGTTTTAATCTTGGCTATGGTTTTTCTGATAGATCAAAAGTTAGTGAAAATGCATTCTTCTTTAATAATAGGCTTCATAAACTAAATAAGGTTGAATTCAAATTTAATTCCTATATGGATAATTGGGAAATAAAAGATAATGAAGGCCGTCTTAATCTAACCTTTAAGCCAGTAGTACCAAGGATTTCAAACACTAATTTAGCAATTATTGTTTCTAAACAAAATCAGATATTTGGTTATTTTGATGGCAAAGTAAAACTTGATAATGGAGAAGAAATAAAAATAACTAATTTAATGGGTTTTGCTGAAGAAGTATATAATAAATGGTGAATCACTTGCATAACACTCTTTTTTTCTATATAGTTCTTCGTGCTAAATTAATATAAGGAATATAAATGTTTGATGAATTAGAAAGCTTTAAAGTGTTAGGACTATCAGATACCACACTTGAAGCACTTAGTTTAAAGGGCTTTAGCGAGCCTACTGACATACAAAGAGAGTGTATCCCTCTTTTACTTGAAAACAAATTAGATGTAATTGGACAGGCAAGAACAGGTACAGGTAAGACTGCTGCCTTTGCTCTCCCTATTTTGGAAACTATCAACGAAAAAGATAAGTCTACCCAGGCTTTAATCCTTGCACCAACAAGAGAGCTTGCGATGCAGGTAGCTGCTGAAATTGACTCATTAAAGGGCAATCGTGATATAACAGTTGATGCAATTTATGGTGGTGCTTCATATGAAAATCAATTTAAGAAGTTAAAGAAAGGTCTTCAAATTGTTGTTGGAACTCCAGGCAGAATTCAAGATCACCTTGATAGAGGAACTCTTAATATTTCTAAGATTTCTTTTGCTGTTCTCGATGAAGCTGATGAAATGCTTGATATGGGCTTTATCGAAGATATTGAAAAGATTCTTGCAACTAGCCCAAAAGATAAAAGAATGCTTTTATTTTCTGCTACAATGCCTGATCCTATCTTACGCTTAGCAGAAAACTTCATGAGAGACTACAAAGTTGTTAGAATTAAAAAGCAAGATAATGAAGAAGTATTAACAGAACAATATTATTTCGATCTTCGTGAAAGTGATAAAATTGAAGCACTTTGTCGTCTTATCGATTTTGCTGATGATTTCTATGGAATCGTATTTTGTAGGACCAAGGTTCAATGCGAGGAAATTGGTAGAAAACTCTCAGAAAGAGGATATAACGCTGAGGCTCTTCATGGAGACCTCTCTCAAAAACAAAGAGAAATAATTCTTCAGAAATTAAGAGATCATAAGATTAGTATTCTTGTAGCAACAGACGTTGCTGCTAGAGGAATTGATGTCCAAGAGCTTACACATGTAATTAACTTCACTATTCCTCAAGATCCAGAAGTTTATATCCATAGAATTGGTAGAACAGGAAGAGCTGGTAAAAAAGGAACAGCTATTACCTTCGTAACTCCATCTGAAGCAAGAAAGTTTGGGTTTATTAAGCGTATTAGCAAAATGAAAATCGAAAAAGGAACTTTACCATCAAGTAATGATATTCTTCAAAAGAAGAAAGAAAGAATCCTTTCTAAAGTTGAAGAATCATTTAAAGATAATGCAATTGAATACGAAGGTATTGCAGCAAAGCTCCTTGAAGAGGAAGATAGCTTTACAGTAGTAAAGGCACTATTAAAGCTTTTATATAAAAATGAACTTGATAAGAGTCAGTACCATACTATTAAGAGCTTAGAAAAGCCTCAAGATCAAAAGAAGAAAGCTAAAGATAGTAAGAATATAGCTGTTGATGAAACTACCCGTTTATTTATAGCTTTAGGAAGAAAGGATGGGCTTACAAAGCGATTATTGGCTAATATGTTAATTGAGCGTTGTAGACTTAACGATGACGATATTCAAGGAATTGAAGTCATGGAAGAGTTTAGCTTCATTAACGTACCATCTATGTATGCTGAATTAATAATTAATGCCTTCAAAACTAGAGGAGAAAAAGGAAAACCTCTTATTGTACGGGCAAAGGCAGAAAAGGATTCAAGAAAGCCAATTAAGGCAACAAAGAAGTCAAATGCACAAACATCTGTAAGACGTACTAGAAGAAAGTGGGAAGATGATATTCAACCATACGGTCGTGATACAAGAGATGATGACGAGGACGATTTTCTACCTAGGAAGCAATCATCACCTAAAAAGAAGCCTCATGGTAAATATAATATCAATAATAAAAAGTCAAAAAGACATTAAGACTATTAGAGCCCTTTTCAGGGCTCTAACTGTTTTATCTTGTAATTGCAAATCTTACAGAGAATATGTAGTCATTCATTAATGAGTCATACCCTACTCTTAGTGTTAATGGAAATTTTTGTAAGCCAATTAATGAGAGTAAGAATTGTAGCTCAACACCTGTACTAATAGCAGGAGTAGGACCTTGATAGAATAATAGGTCACAATATAAGCTTAACTCTAAGTATTCAGCCATCAAAAGTTCGCCAAAAGTAGGACTCTTTGTAAAAGCATAACCAAGTGAAAGAGGTAATACTACCATATATGGTTGGTTAATACCTTGTCTTGGAACAACATCATCATATTTAGATGTATCCATAATATCTTGGTTATTGGTTAAGAATCCATCTACAGCATAAATTTGAACACCATTTTTGCCGTCTAAAGCAAAACGAGTTAATACACCTACATCAAAGTACAAGTTAGTTTTAGGAATATAATAAATTCTTGTTGAAGCTCCAACTTGTCCAAAGTGTCTTGTTGAATCGGTATCAATTCTATACATAGAAAGTAAATATCCTGCATGAATATTTACATTACATAAATCTGTATATAAAGTACCTAGAATTCTACAAGAAAGTAAGTTTTGATCCCTATTATTGTTCTTTCCAACTTCATTGTACATTTCAAAAGCTTGGTTTAATTGTAAGGTAATAAAACCATTAGAGAAGAACTTCCAGTCAATACCCTCTC
>NZ_JAXEGN010000159.1:0-5435 GCF_034103065.1 Bullifex sp.
TCAAAAATGATTACTCTGATTTTCTATGTATTTTTTACTGTTCCAACATAGTAAGAATGATTCCATACTATATGAGTAAGTTCTGTAATGAACAAGATTTATCTTCATAATTTATTATATCACATGCATATATTTTAGCAAATACTATTTTGCGCTTTCATCTCGGTAATTGAATTATCGAGGATTCCCGCTTAATATCCTAAAAATGATTTTTAAGTAATACTTTACAAATATTACTTTGTTCTGTATTTTTGTCTTAATATGTCAGAACGTGTTTGGGCAATAATTGCATCTTCCTTTAAAACGATATTAATTCCTGGTCTTACTGTAACAATACCATTAACAATAATTTCGTTTTCAATTGCATTAATAATTGCCACATTTACTGCTATTGTACAAGTCAAAAATATTAAAATACTTAAACAACTAGCCCGCTTCTACATTTGGATCATTAGAGGAACTCCTTTACTTGTTCAACTATTTGTTGTCTTTTATGGTCTTCCTTCATTAGGAATTATCCTTGACCCATTTCCAGCTGCAGTAATTGTATTTTCAATAAATGAAGGGGCATATGCTGCTGAAATAATTCGCGCAGCAATTGAAGCTGTTAATAAAGGTCAAACAGAAGCTGGAGTTTGTTTAGGCCTATCATATTTTCAAACAATGTATCACATAGTACTACCACAAGCATTTAAAATTGCTTTTCCATCATTATCAAATTCTCTTATTGCAATGGTAAAGGATACTTCTCTTGCTGCTAATATCACAGTATGTGAGATGTTTATGAAAACCCAGCAAATTGTTGCAAGAACATATGAAGCTTTAGCTTTATATTTACTAGTAGGTTTTATATATTTAATTTTCTGTACTGTCCTCACTAAATTACAAAGCTGGGGAGAAAAGAAATTAGCTAAATCATATTAAAGAGGTGATAGTATGAAAAAACTTCTTATTATTTTAATTGTTCTTTCTTTAATGCTTACTTCTTGTACAAAAAAGAGTGAAAGCAACCTTGACCACCTTGGTAGAATTAAAGAAAGTGGAGTTATTACAGTTGCTATGGAAGGTACATGGGCTCCATGGACTTACCATGATGAAAAAGATGTATTAACAGGTTACGATGTGGATGTAGCATCTGCAATCGCTCAAAAGCTTGGTGTAAAGGCATCATTTGTTGAAGGCGAATGGGATGGCCTTTTTGCAGGTCTTGATGCAGGAAGATATGATATTGTTGTTAATGGTGTAGATATTACTGAAGAGAGAAGTCAAAAATACAATTTCTCAACCCCATATGCCTACAATAAAACAGCAATTATTGTAAACCAAGATAGAACTGATATTAATTCATTTGATGACCTAAATGGTAAAAAAACTGCAAATACTATTAGCTCAACTTATGCTGGGGTAGCTGAAAGCTATGGTGCAAGTGTTACAGGTGTAGATGATTTAAATCAAACATTCCAGCTATTATTAACAAATAGAATTGATGCAACCCTTAACTCTGAGATGACATATTATGACTATATGAAAGCTCATCCAAATGAAAAAATTAAGATTGCAGCATTAAGTGAAGATGCTACTGAAGTAGCTATTCCAATTAAAAAAGATAGCGATAATGAATCCTTAGTTAAAGCTATTAACAAAGCTCTTGAGGAGTTAAAAGCAGAGGGAAAACTTAAAGAGTTATCTGAAAAATACTTTGGTGTTGATATCTCTAATAAATAAGTATCTAAGAGTGCATCTAGCTTGGTGCACTCTTATTTTATCTTCTTATTTCTTTAAAAGATCTCTAATTTCTTCAAGAAGAACGATGTCAGCTGGCTTTGCTGGTGGAACCTTAGCTGCTTCAGCTGCAGCTGCAGCCTTCTTAGCTTCCTCTTCCTTCTTCTTTTTCTCATTAAGTTTGTTAAATGACTTAACAATTATAAATAATACTAATGCAATTAAGATAAACTGAATAATAGCATTAATAAATACACCGTAGCGAATTGCTAATTCAGCCACCTCTTCTGTTGCAGGCTTTAATACAATCTTTAACTCTGAAAAATCGATACCACCTGTTACAATACCAATTATTGGATTAAGAATATCTTTAACAAGTGAGTTCACTATAGCAGTGAATGCAGAGCCAACAACTACACCAACAGCCATATCAAGTACATTGCCGCGGGTGATAAATTTCTTGAATTCAGCAAAGAATGATTTCATTACTAATTCCTCCCAAAATTATATTAACATTCATCAACTAATTTGATGAAATGTAGCTTCAACTTTATCTCTAATATCTAGAAAAACTTCAACTAATAATGGATCAAAATCTGTTCCAGAACCATTTTTTATTATTTCAAAACAAGCATCTAGAGGTAGCGCATCTCTATAACATCTTTTTTCACTAACTGCATCAAATACATCAGAAATTGCCATAATTCTTGCAGCAAGAGGAATATCTTCTCCTGATAATCCTTCTGGATAACCTTTACCATTCCATTTTTCATGATGGTATAGTGCAATTAAATGAGAAATCTTACTTAAATCCTTAGTTTGAGTCTTTGAAAATGTTTCATCAATTATTCTAGCTCCAATAGTCGAGTGTGTTTTTATTATTTCAAATTCCTCACTAGTTAATCTTCCAGGCTTTTTTAATACACTATCAGGAATTGCAATTTTACCAATATCATGCATTGGAGCTGCTAAAGCTAGGTTTTTGATGTAACTTTTTGTTAAAGTATCCTTAAAATAACCTCTATTACTAAGTTCTGTTGCCAATAAGCGAACATACTCTGTTGTTCTTTTAATGTGTCCACCCGTTCCTTCATCCCTATTTTCAACTAAAGAAGCAAATGAAAAAATCATTTCTTCATGGACAATTTGGAGCTCCCTAGAAGAAGGATCTTCATAGTTAATAAAGCTTCCAAGAATTATCAAAATAACACCAATACTTGAAATAAGTGTCTCAGGGAATATCATTTGAATAATCGATGTAACAGTTAATGCAACAAATGAAGAAAGAAGAACTAATCGTTTCTTATCTTCAATTGTTTTCCAATTCTTTAAAAAAATAAATATCGCTACAACTGCATAGAATAAAGATAATAAATAACAGGTATAAACCGGTATTCCCATCGAATAATTTGTATAGGTGCCTTTTATGTATTCAAGCTTAGGTGCAAAAACAATTACACATAAAATATTAATAATGAATGGTGTGTATAAAAGTATTTTTTTATTTTTAGTCGTTGGAATTTTGTCTGTTAAGTGAAGAATATAAATAAGTAAAGCAAATAAAAAACTATCAACAGAGATTAAAAAGGCAATATGTAAGCTTAAATTTAAAAGACTTGAAAAGCTATCAAGATGATTAACTGTATATGCAGTTATTGCATCTAACACAAGTTCCGTAATACCTACAATAAGTAGAGTATCATAGTACGTCCATCTTTTTGTTATTCCTTTAATTCTATACTTTTGAAGATAAATAAATAGGATGTATATTGCTATTACTAATGAACCAAGTTGTAATTTCATCAAATACCTCCTACTGTGTTCTTGATATTATCAATTTTACAGATATGACACAAGATTACCAGTAAGAAGTATTTGATATAAATTAATCACAGATTCATATTTTTTGATGCAATTTTCTTCATTTTCTTAACTGACAGTAAACATACTATAAGTGTAAAAATATCTGACAATGGTTGTGATAGATATATTCCTGTAATACCTAGTATTCTCGGCAAAAATAGAATAAATATAGTGTAAAAAATTCCCTGACGAATTAATGATAAGAAGAGACCAAACCTTGCTTCTCCTATCGTTTGGAATGTAATTGTCATCATGTAGCATATTCCAAAGGCAGGAAAGAGTATTACTTGTGATATGAGTAAATTCTTTCCAAAGTTAATAATTACAGGATTTCTATTAAATGCAATAATTAAAGGCTTTGATAACAATATATATATCACCCCAACTATAATTGTTAAAGCAATTGATCCCTTTAAAGCAAATCTAACACTTGAATGGAATCTTTCCTCATCTTTTGCACCATATGCATAAGCTGCAACTGGCTGGTAACCCTGCATAAAACCCATTATTACATAACATCCAATTAATATCAGACGCTGAACTACGCCATAAGAAGCAATTATTTCATCACTTTGACTTAAGCTTGCTGCAGCAATGTTTGTTAATGAAGATGCTAATGAAAGACATATTTGAATTATTGCTGTAGGAATACCTATTAATGCTACGGTTTTAATAAATCCTACACTTGGTTTCTCTCAGTATTTTTCCTATCTCTAATCTTAACCTGCCATATATTACAAGTCTTCTATACTTAAGTGCAAAAACTATGTGATATTTGCAATTCCATTTGGTATGAGCTAAACTTTCCTCATCCATTTTTAATTCTCCTTTATTGGTTGTGGTGCTACTTGGTCGTGCAACACTTCCATTATCGGAGAATTATTTTATTTTTGCATAGCTAAAGCTTTTAGAACCTCCAGCCGAGCTGGAAGTTTTCGTTTCACAATAAAAAAAAACTCCTTGATTTCAAGGAGTCCTATTGCCGCCTCCAGGAATCGAACCAGGGACACAAGGATTTTCAGTCCTTTGCTCTACCTACTGAGCTAAAGCGGCGTGCTTTTCAGCAACGAGTAGTAATATACTCTTTATCGAAAACAAAATCAACTACTTTTTAATATTTTTCTATAAAAATTCTATAAAAAATTTATATTTTCATTCTATAAAAAAAATTATTTAATATAAAATTAGTGTCTAATTTTCTTTATACTTTCTCCTATATAAGAAAAGGTCAAAGTAAATAATAAAATTAGCAATATAGGGAAAACTATCATATATGGTCTAGTTAATAAGAAAGCTCTAGACTCCTGAATAACACCACCTAAAGTTGGTGATGTTTCATCAAGCCCAGCACCGATAAAGCTTAATGTTGCTTCAAGTATTACAGATGATGAAAAAATAAAAGGAATTTGATTAATTAGCATCATCAAAGTATGTCTAAATACAATAATAATCTTGTAATACTTTTCATCGTGACCTAATGATAAGCCTGCTAGGTAATATTCACTTTGTAGTTGCATCTTTCCCTCACTTCTAACTAATCTTGCACATTGCGGTATGAATGCTGTTGAAAGAGATAAAACTAATAATGGTGCACTTTTTCCGACAGTCACAATTAATAGTGACGCAAATAGAATTGCCGGAAGAGCTTTTATTGAGTCAATTATACGCATTAATACTTCATCAAGCAACTTTGAAAAAAGTGATAATACACCAATAATAAACCCACAAATTGTTGATAACAAAGCAACAGAAAAAGAAATAAAAAATGAATTTCTAGCGCCATTAATACAACGTGAAAAAAGATCTCTTCCTAAAGAATCTGTTCCAAGTATATGCTCTAAAGAAGGAGA
>NZ_JAXEGN010000160.1:0-3904 GCF_034103065.1 Bullifex sp.
AGGAAGGCGGTGAATTAATTGACTGAGTCACTTTTCTTTGATACAGATTGTATTTCTGCTTTTCTGTGGGTAGATAATGAAAGTATTCTCTCAAAGTTGTTTCCTGGGAGAATTGTAATTCCCAAGGAAGTGTATGATGAGCTATCTCATCCTAGTGTGAATCGTGTTAAGGGATTAAAGGCACAAGTCGATTTAATGCTCCAAGCCGGAGATGCAACAATTGAAAACATTACGGTCGGTACAGCTACATATGAACTTTATCGAAAGCTTACAACTCATCCTGATCCAGGAAATAAAATCATCGGTCGTGGAGAAGCTGCTTCTATTTCGCTTGCAAAGGAAAAGCAAGGTATAATCGCTAGCAATAATTTGAGAGATATCGCTGTCTATGTTAAAGAATATGGACTTTCTCACATTACAACAGGTGATATCATGAAGATGGCGCTTGATGCTGGATATATCAATGAATCTCAAGGAAATACCATCTGGGCTAATATGATTGCAAGAAAAAGAAAACTTGGATATGCATCATTTTCTGATTATCTTGTAGCTCATCTGTATTATGACCACTAACAGCTACAGCCTTAGGATTTTGTGTTAAAGATTTTTTTTAACTACCTAATAATTATTAATGGATTTCAATAATAAGATAGTTCCTTGATAATCAACCATTTTCTAGTTTTTTATATATAAAATGGCTGATTATCCCATTATTATTATGTGATAGCCAGCCATTTTAACTATTTATTGTTTTTACCAGAACATTACATCCTTACCTGCAAGTTTCATTAAAGCTTCAAGATAGTAGTAATCTGCATAGACGAAGTTAACCTCTCTATCATTTAAGCCATTAAAGGAGCCTGTACAACGTTGGAGTATTCCATCTCTTTCTAAAGAAAAATCAGCTCTTTGATTAGTTAATACTTCAATAAGCTTTTCAGCTGTTTCTTTGTAACCTTTACCAGGAACATATTTGTCGAGTTCAATAAGACCACATGCAATTACTGCCGCTGCTGTTGAGTCTTCAAATGAAAGGTTTTTATCTTGATCAAAATCAACAGGGATGAGATATGACTCTGGAATTACAGATATTACATGATCTGCAATTTTTACGGCTGCATCTAAAAAGTCTTTTCTGCCTGTATGAGTATAACTATTAGTAAAGCCGTAGATACCCCAGCTTTGACCACGTGTCCAAGATGAACCTTGTTTCATACCTTGTCCACCGTAGTCGCAAACAAAGCCACCTTTATCCGCATCAAACTCAACAATGTGTCTTACTGATCCATCTTCTCTAATAAAAGCGTTCATAACAGTTGTTGCATGAGGCTCTGCGATATGAGCAAAGCGAGGATCATTTGTGACCTTTGTAGCCCAGTAAAGAATTGAAATATTAAGCATGCTGTCGATGATAACCCAACCCTTATTAGATTTATCCCCAGGAACGATATCATTCCAAGCTCTAATAAATTCTCCCTGAGGATTATATCTTCCAGCTAAAAGCTGAGCTGCAAGCAGACCTCTACGTTTGGCTTCTTCATCTCCTGTCATTATATAGTCAGCTACAGCTGTAGGAAGCCACATAAAACCTACATCGTGGTGTAGTCCTGTATAGTATTCAGAGAGAAAGCAGGTATCAATTAGCTTTCTTGATTCTCTAGCTTCATCAAGATATTCTTTCTTACCAGTTAGTGCATATAGCTGGTTAAATATTCCTCCCCAAAAACCGTTAGTCCACCAAGCAGGACCATTGTCTATAGTCCAGTTAACAGAGAGATCTAATCTATTATCATAAACTCCATCTTTAGAAACTGCAGGGAGTGTTCCTTTATGCTTTTTAAGTGCATCTGCAAATTTATTTTCTATTTGCGATAGTGTATTAAGTACTTCCTTTTTATCCATATGTTCCTCCTGTATTAATTTTCAGCTACTAAAGAAGAGTAAGCAATTGTTTGTTTTTTAGCTTTGTATCGGGTTTTTTAACATATTGTTGCGCTTGAACTTTCCTAATGTTTAAATAGAAAAAAAATAAGGAGGAAACATGGCAAAAGCAACTAATCCCATTTTAAGAGGATTTAACCCCGATCCATCGATAATTAGGGTAGGTGATGATTACTATATAGCAACTTCAACTTTTGAATGGTGGCCAGGTGTTAAGATTTCTCACTCTAGAGACCTTGTGAATTGGAATGATTATGGATACATATTAACAGATCCAAAAAAACTTGATTTAAGAGGAGTTGGAATTACTCAAGGTATTTGGGCTCCATGTCTTACATATGATAATGGAACGTTTTACCTTTGCTATACAGTTGTAAAGGCATATTACGTTAATATGTATGATACAGAAAACTTCATTGTAACCTCAACTTCAATTGATGGGCCTTGGTCTGATTCTGTAAAAATTGATGGCTTTGGTTTTGATCCATCTCTCTTTCATGATGATGACGGAAGAAAGTATCTAATTTCAATGGTTACTGACCATAGAGTTCCAAAGAAGTATCAAGGAAGACTACTTATTGAGGAGCTTGATAGTAAAACATTCCAACGTATAGGGGATGCAAAGGAAATATATGCTTCCTCTGAAATTTTTCTTGAAGGGCCTCATATTATAAAAAAGGATGGATGGTATTACCTCTTTGCAGCTGATACTGGTACAGGTGAAGGTCATGGAGAAAGTGTTCTAAGGAGTCGTAATGTGTTTGGTCCTTATGAGATGCATCACCCTTCTTATATTAAACGTAGTCCAGGGGAGGCGTGGTCAATTCTTACTTCAAGACAAAATCCAGAGTACCCACTTCAAAAATCAGGTCATGGTTGTGTTGTAACTACTCCAGAAGGTGAATGGTATATGGTACATATAACAGCACGTCCTTCAGATAGATATAACCCAGATGGAGAAGCTAGAGTTCTTAACCATCCTCGTTTTCCTGGTGCAAGACGCTATCCACTTGGGCGTGAAACAGCAATTGTTCATCTTCTTTGGGATGATGATGGGTGGCCAAGGGTAGATGGGGGAGTTCTTCCTCCAATTGAAGTGCCTTTAAATGTAGAAAAAAAGGAACAAGATGTTTATGTCGCTGACTTTTCTTCCCTGGATGCTTCCTGGCAGAGTCTTAGAGTTCCAATGACAGAGCACTATATGAAGTATCTTCCTGATAAAAATGTGCTTAGGATGTATGGCCGCTCTGGGCTATCTAGCTTTTTCTCTCAATCGCTTATTGCCAGGAGAATTGAAGAGATGGACTTTAGTGCTGAGTTAACCCTTTCTTTTGAACCAGAGTGTTTTAAGCAGATGTCTGGCTTAGCAGTTATGTATGATACCGATAACTATTTCTATCTCCATATTACTCATGATGAAGATGCAGGAAAGTGTATTACTCTTCTAAAGGCTGAAAATAAAAAATATGAGTATCTTACTCCTTATATCAAGATAGATTCTAATGAACCAATCACCTTAAGAGTGAGTGCTAACAACTTCTATTTTACCTTTTCATATAAGGTTGGAAATGGTGAATATGTTGAATTAATGGCTAACCTTGATGGAAGTTTCTTAAGTGATGAGGCGTGCTTTGAAGGATGGTTTACAGGTAGCATGATTGCAATCTGTACTCAGGATTTAACAGGACGAGGGCTGTATTCAGATATTTTTGCATTTCAATATGAGAATCTTAAAAATGCCTACATTCATCAAAAAAAGGCGCTATTGTGAAGTTAAAAAACCGATGTGAGAATTGAATCATAGATAAAAAAAGGAGAAAAGACATGAAAAAATTACTAACAATTGCGCTTGTTGCGCTCCTTAGTTTTTCTCTCTTCGCTCAGGGCGGTAGTGAGAGTGGAAGTGCTGTTAAGGCACAGGATAAAGGTACTGAAATCACATTAGTATTTGCAGATGGTGATG
>NZ_JAXEGN010000161.1:0-5335 GCF_034103065.1 Bullifex sp.
TATTTATTGATTTTGGATCAAAACTTCTATCTAAAACACTTTCAATTGCACTCTTGTTATAGATAATACCTCTACCTTCAACACAGAATGGGAATGAGTAAATCTTTCCATCAACTGTTAAATTAAGAGCATCTGTCTCTGTTACCCATTTTTCATTTGTTAATTCAAGTGCATATTCTTTAGCAAGTCCTACGATATCTGTTGGGTCTAAGATAGCGAGGGTTGGAGCATTACCTGAATTATACATTGTTGTGATTTTTGTATAAGGAACTTCACCAGCACCACATGCAATTACTTCTACGTGTATACCCTTATCTTTCTCGAACTGAGAAGCAATCTTCTCAAGACCTGTTTGAATTTCACCCTTTGAGTTTAAGAGTGTAATTGAAACCTTTGCAGTGCTTGTTGATTTAGTAGTTTCTGTTGTTTCGCCTTTCTTTGAACAACTGCAGAGTACTAAGAGTACTGCAAGAACAACGGTAAATACTTTAATGGACCTTTTCATTTGTCTCTCCTTTTTCTTTGTTTACAAAACTAGCTTACTATAGGTTTTTCTATATGTCAAACGTTTGTTATAAAAATTTTCACATTTTTTTAAACTATTGAAAAATGAGCAAAATTTATGTTGATTTACCTAGAAATATCAGATAATAATATGTTAAGCGATTAATATAACAACCGTTTAATAATGGAGGATTTTAATGTCTGACTTTCAATCTAGATTAAATTGTAGAATAGATGAATTAAGAAGACTATTAATTGATTTATATGGTACTGATACTTCTCTTGAAAAACTATTATTAATAATGAGAGAGTATTATTATAAAAGAGATGAAGATTTAAAAGCACTTGATCAAAAACGTCTTGATGACCCAATGTGGTATAAGCGTAGCGATATGTTAGGCTATACAATGTATAGTGATTTATTTTCAACTTCATTAAAAGATTTGAAATCAAAGGTCGATTATCTTCAAAAGTTATCATTAAAATACCTTCATTTAATGCCACTTTTACAAATGCCTTTAAAGGACAATGATGGTGGTTATGCTGTTGAAGATTTTTTTAATGTAGATAAAAGATTTGGCACTAATGAAGATTTAGCAGCATTAACAAGAGAGTTAAGAAAATATGGTATTAGCCTTTGTTTAGACTTTGTAATGAACCATACTGCATCTACTCATGAGTGGGCTAAAAGAGCAGAAGAAGGGGATGAATACTATCAAAATTACTATATGTGCTTTAGTGATAGAACCATTCCTGATGAGTACGAAAAGACTACTCCTGAAGTATTCCCTGCAACTGCTCCAGGAAACTTCATTTGGTCTGAAAAGATGAAAAAGTGGGTTTTATCCTCATTTTATCCATACCAATGGGATTTAAACTATAGAAATCCTGATGTATTAATTGAGATGTTAAAAGCCTCCTTACACCTTGCAAATCTTGGTGTTGAAGTATTTAGACTCGATGCTGTACCTTACATTTGGAAACAACTTGGAACTACTTCAAGAAATCTTCCAGAGGTACATAAGATTGTTAGAATAATGCGTCTTGTACTCGAAATTGTATCACCTTGTGTAATATTAAAGGGTGAAGTTGTAATGGCTCCAAAGGAGTTAAAGGCTTATTTTGGAACTAAAGAAGCTCCAGAATGCCACTTACTTTACAACGTTTCCTTAATGGTTAACTTCTGGTCAGCTCTTGCAAGTCAAAATGTAAAGTTACTTAACTACATGGCAGAGGATATTCTTAATCTTGATGAGCACTGCTACTTTGTAAACTACATAAGATGTCATGATGATATTGGTTGGGGGCTAGATGAAGATAAAGAAAGATCTATTGGTATTGACCCACTAAAGCATAAAATCTTCTTATACAAATTCTTTGAAGGCTCCTTTAAAGGATCATACAGTAGAGGACAACTTTATAACTATGATGAAGTAAGCTTAGATGCACGTTCATGTGGAACAACTGCTTCCCTTTGTGGTATTGAGAATGCTCTAAACTATGACGATGATAAGCTATTAGAAAAAGCTATTAAAAGAGATTTGTTAATGCATGCAGCACTTTACTCATTTAGAGGTTTTCCAATGCTTTCATCAGGCGATGAAATTGCTCAGCTTAATGACTATTCATATTTAAATGATCCAAGTCGTGCATTAGATAGCAGAAACCTTCATCGTTCTAAGTTTAAATGGGATAGAGAAAAACTTGCTGAAAGTGAAGATGGATATGAAAACGCTATCTTTGATGGTATCTTGAAGCTCGATGAAGTTAGAAAAAATGAGAAGTGCTTTGATGCAGAGGCTAAGGTAACAACTTGGTATTCTCATTCTGATAGTGTTTTTGCTATTCGTCGTTCAATTGAAGATAAAGATATGCTCTGTGTAATGAACTTTGCAGATAGAAAAGAAAATGTGTCATTTGAATACTTTGTTGGTGAGTATAAAGATTTATTCACAGGTAAAGTAGTGACTCCTGGACTTGGTTTTACTCTTGATGCATATGAATATATGTATTTGGTGAAGAATAATTAACACATATATAGCTATCCTATTCTCAATTGGTAGGATAGCTATAAAATAATTCGTTTAAATATAGTTTCATGTATTGCAACAAGTTTGTCTGAGATACAAACGATATAACTTTCCTTATATTTTGGAGGAGTAATATTTAGAGGAAACATATGCTTCCTAATAATATCTTTTTCTATATCGTTTAGAGAAAAATCCTTTTCTGCATTATCTAGTGCACGCTTTGCATGGGTGTACCCATGCCACCTATGGCTACAATCCTTATGGTGCCAATCATATAAAAAATAGTCATGAAGGAGTGCTCCTCTTATTAAGGAAGTTTGGTCGACATTAAGATTAAAAAGTTTGGAAATATAAATAGATACGAGAGCAACTGAAATGGAGTGATGAAAGACATTAATTACACCATGCTGGAGAAACTGTCTTTCTCTTCTTAATTTATCACTTATAAGCAAATTGCCACAAGAATTTGCCAATAAACGATAAGAAGAATAATTCATTTTGAAAAAGTTATTTTTCATAATAAATTTTTAGCCTGCATCAGCAAATATAATACTGATACAGGCAAAGAATAAATAATTAAATTAAGAATAATGATAAAATCCAAGTAAAGATGATACCAACTACACCCATGATACCTGTCATTGCAGATTGTGTTTTATAACCATCTGTTGTTTCGATTTGACCAAATTTAGTTACAACCCAGAAGTATGAGTCATTTGCGTGTGATACTGTCATAGCACCAGCTGCGATAGCCATTACTGTTAAAACACCTGCCATTGGAGTATTTAGGCCAAGAAGACTCATCATTGAACCATTATCTGTAATAGCTCCCATGATACCAGCTGTAGTTGTAAGTGCTACAGTTGATGATCCTTGAGCAGACTTTAATATTGCAGATACTAAGAATGGGAAGAAGATACCAATCTTTGCCAAGATTGCTGCATGTTCCTGCATATAACCAACAAATCCTGCTTCTGAGATTACCTTACCAAGTACACCACCTGCTGCAGTTACAAACAAAATAGGTCCGACAACACGGAGAGTATCATCAACAATTTTGTAGAAGTCACCAATCTTTTTCTGCTGGAATAATAAAATAACACCAAATACAACACCAATTGCTAAAGCAATAATAGGAGTACCTACGAAGGTAAAGAATGTCTTAGCACCACCTTGTATACCTGCCATACTAATTATTGATGAAAGTGCCATACAGATAATTGGAATAATAATTGGGGCAAGAGCCATAAAACCGTTTGGAAGCTTTCCAAAGCTCTTAAGTAACTCTTTATATTCTTTTTCAGATGTTTCTTGTAAGTCTTCTACAGTCTTAACTTTCTTTCCAATGTAGTTTGCATAAAAGTATGCTGCTATTAAACAAGGAATAGAAACTAATGCACCAATACCCATTACAAGTAAGAGGTGTTCACCAACTCCCAATGTATTTGCTGCTGCAATTGGACCTGGTGTTGGTGGAATAAATACGTGAGCTGTATAAAGACCAGCTGATAGACATACTGTTAAAGCTACAGATGAGTACCCTGTTTTCTTTTGAAGAGATCTTCTAATAGGATCTAAAATTACGAAACCTGAGTCACAGAATACTGGAATTGAAACTACCCATCCCATTAGTTCCATAGCTAGATCTGGATGCTTTTTACCAACAAGTTTAACAACCATTTCGGCTAATTTAAGAGCACCACCAGTTTTTTCAAGTATTGTTCCGATAATTGCGCCCAAGATAATTACGATACCGATTGATGAGAAAGTACCGGAGAAACCTGCTCCTATCATAGAAGGAATCTTTCCAAGAGGAATTCCTACTATAAGAGCAAGAATGAGTGATATCGCCATAAGTGCGATAAATGGATGAACGTGAAGCTTGCTAATTGCGATAATCATTATGACAATAGAAATCACGAATGCAATGATTAATCCTACACCAGACATATTGTCCTCCTTTGTTTTGTTTCAGAATATACCTGCTATTTCTATCTAGCAAGTAAAATATGAGAGATATATTATTTACTTCACGAGGTATAAAATGGAGTATAGAAAACC
This sequence comes from Bullifex sp., assembly GCF_034103065.1. Taxonomy (NCBI): domain Bacteria; kingdom Pseudomonadati; phylum Spirochaetota; class Spirochaetia; order Spirochaetales; family Spirochaetaceae; genus Bullifex; species Bullifex sp. The sequence goes on from NZ_JAXEGN010000161.1 coordinate 4,596, forward strand.
AATAAAAGAAGATGCCAAAAACATGCTCGAATATTTAAAACAAGTAGGTAGCGAAAGTGATAATTTAACATTTGGAAAAGAAGGTCTACCTTTTACAGTAGAACAGGAGGAAGAGTATTTAGATAAATTAACATCTCCTTGCATTGTTGCTGTCGATGATGAGGGGAGGATTGTTGGTGATGGTAGCTTAGAGCTTGGAGTTAGAAGAATTAGTCATAGTGCAGAGCTGGGTATTTCTGTTATTAAAGAATACTGGGGTAAAGGGGTAGGTAGCACAATAATGGAGCTACTTATCAAGGAAGCAAAAGATAGGGGTGTAACTAAAATTAATTTAAAAGTTAGAGCTGATAACCAAAGAGCAAAAGGACTATATAAGAAATTTGGCTTTGTAAAAGAAGGCTATAGCACTAGGATGCTAAAAATAGGTGATGAGTACTTTGATGGAGAGTATTGGGGGCTCATGCTTTAATAGAAAAACTGCCAGGTGATTTTCTCATCTGGCAGAATAAAAGTATAAACAATAACAATAATTATTTATCTTCAAGTGGACCTAAAAATTGTTCACTAAAAGCATCTAAAATTGGTTCATCATAGACAGGAATATCTTTATAAGGATCCTCTTCACATTTTGGAGGAAGACTCTTCATATATTCATCCATAGCAACTGCAACATTCTTTGCTGTTGCAACAGCTTCAACAACAGTTCTTGCACCATTTACTGCGTCTCCACCTGCAAATAC
>NZ_JAXEGN010000162.1:0-7189 GCF_034103065.1 Bullifex sp.
AGATTAACTCCATTAAGAGCAACTACTTCACCAGTACGTCCCATATATGTCTTTTTGACATTTTCAATATGGACTTTTATATCTCTCTCTTTTCCTGCCATCCTGTAAGCTTCCTTTCGAGCAATTTGATAATCTTCTCAACGGTAATGCCGATAATACCAATGATAATGATATAAAGTAACATTGGTGCTGTTTCATAGCTATTATTTAGTGTTCTAATTCTCATTCCAAGACCAGCCATAGCGCCAGTAGATTCTGCAGCAATAAGAGTTGTGAGCGCAACTGAAGCACCAAGGCGAACTGCAGTAAGAATAAATGGTAATGATGCTGGAGCAAGAACGCGAACAAAGATATCTTTATCTTTTGCACCAAGAACACGTGCTGCTTTAATTAATGTTTCATCAATGTTAATAATACCTTGATAAATTGTAATACACATGATAAGGAATGTAGCGATAGTAATAACGATTACTTGAGGCTTTCTTCCAACACCTGCTGCAATTACAATTAGAGGTACATATGCTAGAGGTGGGATATTTCTAATAAATTGAATCCATGGCTCTATGATGTTTCTAACTGGTTTATACCAAGCCATAAGAATAGCAATTGGAAGTGCAATAATAAATCCAAGTGCATATCCAAGACCAACACTAATTAAGCTTGATGAGATATCCTTAAATAAAAGCCCTCTTTCAATCATTACAGGAATCTGCTTAATTGTTACGATGATGTTCGGAAAACTTCTTGCAGTCTTAGGTAGTACAGACAAAAGTGTCCATAATCCAATAGCAGCAACTAATGAAAGTAGCAACCAAAGACGGCTTTTGGTTTTTTCTGAAATCCGAGAATTATCTCTCTGATTATTCTCTGCTTTAGCAATTTTACCCTTAGCCAAAACATGCCTCCCTTTTTCTTTACATATTTAGGCTAACACGGATTTGAGATATTGGTAGTATGAACTTTTTTCAACCTTTTCTAATGTACATTTATTTATTGAGAAGAAAAAAAAGCTTGCAATATATCGATATTGTAGTAAGATATTACTAAGATATTACAGAAAAATGTCATTTTTTGAGGTGAAAGAATGAGTAATACGTCGATATCAAACAGTAAAGGAGCAAAACTCAGACGCGATATAAAACGTCATTTAGGAGTTTATGTACTTGCTTTTGTCCCATTCATCTACTACTTAGTTTTCAAATACATTCCAATATTTAATGCACAAATTGCATTTAAAGATTTCATGGCACTTGATGGTGTATTAGGTTCAAAATGGGTTGGATTAAAAAACTTTAAGACCTTTTTTAATTCATTTTATTTTTGGTCTCTACTAAGGAACACAGTATTTTATTCCATTGGTAAATTAGTAATTTCACTTCCGTTATCTATTATTTTATCTATAACAATATATGAGTGTACAAAACCACACTTAAGAAAAATAGTTCAAACAATATCATACCTACCCCATTTCTTATCGTGGGTAATTATGTATGGAATACTTTTAGCTATCCTTGCCCCAGGTGATGGTTTAATTAATGATATTATTAAACTATTGGGTGGACAGCCAATAGACTTTTTATCAAACACAAAGACCTTTCCTTGGGTAGTTCTAATATCAGATGCTTGGAAAGAAATGGGATGGTCAGCAATTATATTTATTGCAGCATTAATGGGAATTGATGGCTCTCTTTTTGAAGCAGCAATGGTAGAAGGAGCTAGTAGCTGGCAAAGAGTAAGATATATCACATTACCTTCAATTAAACCGGTAATTGTAACAGTATTAATATTAAAACTTGGAACAATTTTAGATGCAGGTTTTAATCAAATATTCATGCTATATTCACCACAAGTTTATTCAGTAGCAGATATTATTGATACTTGGGTTTATAGACAAGGCTTACTTGAATTTGAATTCGGATTAGCAACTGCAGTAGGATTATTCAAAGGTGTCTTTGGTATGATTCTAGTTCTACTTTCAAACGCTTTCTCTAAAAAGGTAAGCGGAACAGGATTATTTTAATTAGAGGTAGCTAATATGAAAAAAGATAATTCACAAAATGCTGTCAAAGTAAAGTTATCTAGAACAGATAGAATATTTAATATCTGTGTTGATGCTTTCTTAATCTTCATGCTCATCGTATTAGTAATACCTCTATGGTCTACTATTACATTATCTTTTAGACCAAATCACTATATTGGTTCTTACTTAGAAGGTATGTTCCTTCCACCTTGGAAATGGTCATTAGATGCATATCATGCATTACTTGGAAATGATGGATTTTTGGATGCCTTCTTAAATTCATTTAAAATATTAGTTGGTGGTGTGACATGTTCTTTACTACTAACCATTCCTATGGCGTATGTATTATCTGTACACACTTTACCAGGTAGAAAGTGGATAAACATCATTATCATGGTCCCATATGTTTTTAATGTTGGAATGATACCTACTTATCTACTAGTAAAGAGTGTAGGACTAATAGGACACTTAAGTGCTGTATTCTTACCTACAGCAATATCTACATATAACTGTATTATCATGAAGCAGTTTTTTGAAGGAATTCCAGGGGAACTAAAAGAAAGTGCTAGAATCGATGGATGCTCAGAGATTAGAGTACTATTTAATATTATTATTCCTCTTTCAAAAGCAATTATCATGACAATTGGACTTTATTATGGAGTTGCTTTCTGGAACGACTTCTTCCATGCAATGCTCTATCTAACAGATAAGTACCCTCTTCCAATCTTACTAAGAAATATCTTGATTGGATCTGGCATGAATGAATTTGTTGAATCAAATGCATTTGGAAATGCACCAATTCAAGCAATAAAAGCTGCATCAGTGTTTATGGCTGCACTTCCTATGGTAGGTGCATATCCATTCATTCAAAAGTATTTCACAAAGGGAACTTTGGCAGGTTCTGTAAAGGGTTAATAATTGCCTATAAAAAGCTTGGGCTTTTATATATACAAACTAAGATATTAGTAAGATATCTAAAAAGAGGAATTAATGACTAAAAGAGAATTAGTAAGAAAAGTCCTAAATGGAGAAGCAACACAAATTACACCTTCTTGTTTCTCACTTCACTTTCCACAAGAGGATAAATTTGGAGAAAGGACAATAAAAGCACATTTACAATTTTTCAAAGATACAGACACAGATATCATCAAAATAATGAATGAAAATGCTTTCCCGGCTAACCCTGGTGTTTATTCTGCTGTAGATTTTAAACGCCTTAGAGTTCAGGATTCCAATTCTGCTTTCGTTCAAAACCAGGTGGATCTCGTTAAAGCAATTTTAGATAAAGCTGACAGCGATAAATATCCTATGTGCACTATTCAAGGTGTAATAGCTTCACTAGGTCACTCAATGAGACCACAGTATCAGCCTCTTAGTGAAATAAGAGCTTTACAGTGTCAATGCTATAGAGAGAATCCTCAGATATTAAAAGATGCAGTAAGTAGAGTAACGGAATCTCTATGTTACTTAGTTAGAGCGGTAATTGAAGCAGGTTGTGAATCTATTTTCTATGCAGTATTAGGTGGTGAGAAAGATTGCTTTACAAGAGAAGAAGCTGAAGATATCCAAGCACCTTTTGATAAAGCTGTAATGGAAGCTGCAAAAGTTGCAGGAGGAAAGGTAATACTTCACCTTTGTAAGACAAATCTAGATTTTGAAAGATTTACATCATATGCACCTTATATTGATGGCATTAACTGGGGTGTTTATGAGAATTCAATTCCACTCGAGGAAGGTATCAAGTTATTTCCTGGCAAAACAATTTTAGGAGGCTTGGAACACCGAAGTGGTGTTATTAAAGATGGAAGCATTGAAGAAATAAAAGCTGAAGTACATAGCTTGAGACAAAAAATGAAAGGTTACCCTTTCATACTTGGAGCAGATTGCACACTTGCAACAGACCAAGATAGAAACAAAATCAAAGCTGCTGTTGAAGCTGCAAGAGATATATTATAGGAGAAAAAAGGAAATGAAAATTAGAAACATTGTTATTGCTTTGTTGATTGCATCTCTTTTCTGTTTGCCTGTTTTTTCACAAGGTTCAAAAGAAGAGACTTCATCCACTCAAGACAAGCTAATCGACATCACATTCTGGTACAATCCAGCCAATGTTGAAGCCGGTGCACCACCTGCAGACTGGTTTATTTATGACCGTCTCAAGGAAGAACTTGGAATTAATTTAATTCTTACTGCTCTTCCATCAAGTGCAACAGACCGCGATGTAAAGATGAATGCTGCAGGAGCCGCAAATGCACTCCCTGATATGATGCATCTTCGCAGACCAGTAATGATAAATTTAGCAAAGCAGGGTCTTTTGGCACCAGTAGATGATATGTTCGAAAAGATGCCAGAAAGAACAGCTAAAATGTATAATCAAGATTCCTTTGCTTATGCAACTTACAATGGTCACATTTATGGCTTTGTTGCTTCAACAGGAGATATTAAAAAGAATGAAGGTATTTTAATTAGAAAAGACTGGTTAGATAATCTCGGTCTAGATATCCCTGTAACACTTGAAGATTACATGAATGTAATGAGAGCTTTCACATATAATGATCCAGACGGAAACGGAAAGGATGATACATATGGTTATGGTACATTCATTGAAATTACAGCTTCAGAAGAAGGTCTTGGAAGAAGACTTGATCCATTCTTTGGTGCCTTTGGATGTGCTGGTACTTGGGATCTTTCCAAGGAAAGTGCTGGCTTAAATATTCTTAAACCAGAATATTATGATGCACTCAATTTCATTGTTCAAATGAACCTTGAAGGTGTTATTGATCCTAACTGGCTCAGCCAAAAGAAAGATGATTTCAAAGCTAATTGGAAGCAGGGTAAATATGGCATGATGAGAGAACAAAACGCTTCATATGCTGCTGAATCAAACTATAAACCATTTGATAAAAACTTCCCTGATGGAGAATGGATTGTAATTGCACCACCAGTTGGACCAGAAGGTAAGAGCGCAGTTGGTGTTTATACAAACGTTAATGATGGTGTTATTGCAATTAATTCTAAGATTACTCCAGAAAAGAAAGATGCTATTGCTAGAATGCTAGAGTGGATGTCTGGTCCTGGCTACTATGCAATTGGTTGGGGTGAAGAAGGTGTTAACTTTGTCTTTGATGAAGAAGGTGTTCCTACAACAAATGGCCTTGCAGATCCATCAAAGGGCTTTAACAAAGCAGAAATTGTACCTCTCTTACAGCTCAAGGGTCTTGCATATTACTGGGGTGAAGCAGAATTAAAGAGTAGATATCCTTCATATATAACAGAGTATTCAAAGAAACCAATGTCTGCTCTTGTAACATTACGTGAAATGCAGGCTCAGCCATGGATTAAGCAAGCTGGTGTTGATCTTCTTCCTCTTCCAAATGGAGACTTAAAGAGATACTACGAACAGAGTGTTGCTGAGTTTGCTTCTGGAAACAAAAAGCTTACTCCAGAATCATGGGATGCTTTCATTAAGCAATTCAAGGCTCTTGGTGGCCAGGATTGGAATGATGAAGGTGTAAAAACAGCTAAAGAATTAGGAATTCTTTATTAATAAGGATTAATAATATGACAGAAAGGCAAAAAGCCGCTTTATGGTGGGATAACCATATTAATGAATATATCAATGATCTTTCAGGCTATGTTGCCTTTCCAAGTATTGCAGAAGAAGGTAAGGATGGTCTTCCTTTTGGAAGGCCATGCCTTGATATGTTACATTATATGAAAGCTCTCATGGAAAAATATGGCATGAAGAGCGAAATAATAAGCAATGTATTTGCTTCTGGAACACTTAAGGGTGAAAAAGAAACAATTGCTGTTGCATGTCACGGCGATGTTGTACCCGTTGATGGTAAATGGGATAAAGATCCGTTTATTCTCTATCAAAAAGAAGATCATCTTGTTGGTCGTGGAACAACAGATAATAAAGGCGCAGGAATCGCAGTCCTATATGCAATTAGATACCTCATTGAAAGTGGATATAAATTTTCTCATTCAATAAATTTATTAATTGGTTCTGCTGAGGAAATAGGAATGAGAGATGTAAATATTGCATTTCCTAATGGTAACAATGCGCTATTAACACTTGTTCCAGATTCTGGCTTTCCAGTTGCATATGGTGAAAAATCAAGCTTAAAAGCTGAAATCACAATTGAAAAAACAAACTCGAAAATTCTTAAATTATTTGGTGGCAGTGGAGTTGGTGTTATTGATGAAGCAACTGCAATTCTAACAGACACAGAAGGCTTAAAACCAAATGTAGATATTAATATAAATGGCAATAAAGTCACTGCTGTTGGAAAAGCACGTCATAGCGCAACTCCAGATGAAGGTGTTTGTGCCTTAAGAAAATTACTATGTTACTTAGATGAAAATAATCTTCTTGATAGTAACTTAAAGAAAGTAATATCAAGTTTTGTTGATTTTCATGGAAGTGGTTTAAACATAGCATATCAAGATAAAGAAGAAGGCCCTCTTACACTAGTAATCACAAAATGCGAAACACTAAATAATATTTTTGTCTTTACACTCAACTCTCGATTCCCCTCATCTGTTGATGTAAAGACAATTATTGAAAGTATTAGAAATACTTTTACAAACATAAACGTTATATCAACCTCTCAAGGATTTAAAACACAAATGAATGGCACTTTGCAAAAGTTAAATAACATTGCAAATAGTGTTTATGGTTCTTCAAGAGAACCTTATGTAATGGCAGGTGGCACATATGCACGCGCATTTAAACCTGCTATAGCATATGGGATGGGCTCTCCTACAGGTAATGCTAAGCCTCCTTTCCCTCAAGGAGAAGGAAGAGCTCACCAAAGAAATGAATCAGTTCAAATATCACGAATGAAGAACGGATTTATTATTTATATCGAAGCACTAAAGTTATTAGACAAGGAATTACAATGAATACTATCTTTGATGCATATACAAAAATATTGGATGAAGAATTAAAACCAGCACTTGGGTGTACAGAACCAGTTGCAATAGCATATGCAAGTGCAGCGGCAGCTGAGCTGATTAATAGAAATTTTGATAAACTAATAGTTGAATGCTCTGGAAACGTTGTAAAGAATGTTAAGAGTGTTACAGTTCCAAACTCTAATGGTATGAAGGGTATTGAAGCAGCAGCTCTGCTGGGTGCACTTGGAGGAACTTCTAATCTTCATT
>NZ_JAXEGN010000163.1:0-12671 GCF_034103065.1 Bullifex sp.
TCTTTCTTACTTCAGTTTATCCTGTCATACTCGCACGAACCGGCTTTTTATTTCTTTTTCCGTTCGTCTTTCTTCGAATTGACAGAAGCCTCAGGCTTCTTTCTCTTCTCTCTCTTTCCTATCGCTTATCTATTTTAAAGATCTCGTTTTCCACTCGATTACTCGTCGTGGTCAACGGATAAGGAATATAACCTTTTCAAAAAAATAATGCAAGAGTTTTTTTAAGTTTTTTTTGAAATTTTCTTAAAAAATATTTAATTCTTTTTATTTAAAAGAAATAATTTTTACTTACAAAAAGTACCCACCTTGATTGACTTTTTATTGTCTTAGATATATATAGCATTACTCATGGAAAAAGACATGAGTGTGGGTTCTCCACTCAAATTATTATTAGGCTTTACATTTCCCCTATTCTTGGGAAATTTATTTCAGCAAGTATACTCGATGGTCGATACAATTGTTGTCGGCCGCTTCGTAGGCGTTGATGCCTTAGCAGCTCTTGGTGCTGTTGGCGGATTTTCATTTATGGTAGTTGGCTTTTCAATTGGACTTGGAAATGGTTTTGCTGTAACCGTGTCCCAGGCATTTGGAGCAAAAGATTTTAAAATGATGAAAAAGTGCTATGCAATGAGCATAATACTTTCTCTATTTATAGGCTTGGCTATTTCAATTATCTTTGCTCTATTATCAAAAGCTCTATTAATAGTTGTAAAGACTCCTGAAAACATTTTACAAATGGCGAATGACTATATATTAGTAATTTACATAGGACTACTTACCAACATATTCTATAATCTATTTAGTGGAATCTTAAGAGCTGTTGGAGACTCTAAGAGTCCGGTTTTGTTTCTAATTATATCTTCACTTCTAAATGTTTTTCTTGATTTACTACTAGTCCTTGTTATCCCAATGGGGGTCAAAGGTGTTGCACTTGCAACAGTAATTAGCCAAGGAATAAGTGCATTAATATGTTACTTTTATATAAATAAGAAGCTACCAATATTAAAGCTTGAAAAAGAACATTTCAGAGTTGATATGCATCTAATTGTTCGATTACTACGAATTGGTCTTCCTGGTGCACTACAATTTTCTGTATGTGCAATTGGCGTAATTATTGTTCAAGTTGCTATCAATAGTTTTGGCTCTGATATCATTGCGGCTTACTCTGTAGGTACAAAAATTGAAAACTTAATTACCCAATTCTATCCTGCATTAGGAATGGCTATTTCCACATTTGCAGCACAAAACTTGGGTGCAGGAGATTTAAAGCGAATCAAAAAAGGTTTTAGAATAGGATTAGCTATAGTAGTAGTTTGGTCTATTATCTCACTATTCTTGGCCCACTTTATTACAACTCCATTCTCATACATTTTCTTGGATGAGAGTACAACAGACCCACAAATTATTGAAAATGCTCAAATTTATATGAACACTATTGTAGTTTTCTTCATCCCACTTGGTATGATTTTCTTATATCGAACAGGTTCACAAGGCTTAGGCTCGGGAGCCATTCCAATGATTTCATCTATTACTGAGCTAGTATTAAGAACAATTGCAGCTTTTACGCTTCCTGTAATGTTAGGATACCAAGGATTATGTCTTGCATCCCCTGTTGCATGGATTGGAGCAGGATTTCTACTTCCAATATGCTACATGACAAGGATGAAGACATTAAGAAAGCATCTTATGCTTGAGGTAGATTAACTAAAACAAAGTCAGAGTCCTCTCTTTCAAATAGCTCTCTTGAACCAAGCGTAGCCTTTGAAGCAGAGGACATCTTTACTACTAAATCCTCTTTTACTCTTATTAGATCATCCTTTGATGAAGCTAAAATATTTTCTCTAAACATTGCTCTTAAATCAGGGGTAATACCGTACAAATAACGTCTAAATCCCACTATTGCTCTAGCAGATGGAGATAAAGGCTTTAATAGCTTTCCAATAATCGAAAGCTTTGCATTTTCAATATCTTCTTCCTTTATTTCATAGTCTTTAACAACTCTTAATATAGTTTCATAAGTTTTCATAATATTAGGATCATTATATGTTGCAACCACGATTGAACCTTCAAGTGGGTCAACTACCATTTCAACACCATAAGCACCTAAGACAGTTCTTACCTCTTGCCAAAGAGGACCTGATGAAAAAATATTTGAAACTATTTCTTGAGAGGCTTCTTCTAATGTTGAGTACTTTGCAGAAGGAATTGAGAGTGCGTTGTAGGAAACTGGAACTGGTAGTGGATAGAATATCGATTTCCTATTTTCTGTTATCTCTCTTTCTAACGGTGAAATTTTATCACTTTGAACCATTTTAGATAAAAATTCTTTAGCCTCTTTCACTGCAAAAGCTCTATCAGCTTCTTCAAGTGTTAAGTGAATAATAAAGCGACCTCTTTCAGATAGAGCTAAATAAGCTTTTTGTACTTCCCTACATGCTTTATCAATGGTTAAATTTGAAAAGGCTTGCCAAGCTTTAATTCCCATTACATCTTCCCCAAGAGAAAGAGATGGTGAAAGCGATGCAGATGCACTAGAAGCAGCAAAAGAGGTTCCTGCATAGGAAACATTCTCTGCAAAGTCTGTTTTAATATCGTTTAAAGCTCCTTTAACACTCTCAACTTGTGCAATATCGCAATGTTTTAATAGCCTTGATAATTCATTAAGTGCAGCATTAAGATTTTCTCTTAAAACCTTCATCCTTATTACAAATGAAGCTCTAGTACTACCATCTTGGCATTTTCCTGTTTCAATAAAATATGATAAAGAACCAGTAAGAAGTCTTAATTTTCTATTAATTAAGCTTTTATCCTCACCAATTAGACCTGCAATTGGTAACTCTCTACTCAATAGAGAAAAGTATAATAACTCTTCATTACTCTTATCAGAAATATCAACAACGATATCAAAATAGATAATTCCACCGGTAAGCTGTGGTTGAACTAGAATACCATCCACATCCTCCATATCGATAGAATTTCCTCTTACAGGGACATCCTTTAAAGTTAGGCATGGGATAGCTTGAATATCTTTTTCATCATCTGGCTTAGAAATAAAGTTTGTAAAGCATTTTCCGTCTTGATCATTTACACTATTTAACTTTTCTTTTGCCAAAGAAACTAAAGTTTCCTCTTCTTCTTTAACTTTATCATCATCAGCAATAACAGTAATAGTAAGTCGATGAGGATTATTAACAAGCTCTTTTTTTAAGAATTCATTAAAGATATTTTCATCCTTTATCCAGGCATCTCGAACACTCTTTATTGCTCCAGCTGAGTCAAGATCAGGGATAATATCCTCTCCTCTTGCCCAAGTGCGAGAGCATCTTAGTAAGAGCCTAAAGCCATTTGGCATTCCACCTGGAATTTCTCTAGCTGCAAATTCTTGTCTTCTAATTGCAGCTTCAATTAAATCTTTATCAAGACCTTCATTTGCTATTTTCTCAATACTACTAATAATGAATGCTTTAGCTTCCTCAACCTTTTCTTTTTTTACTCCAGTAAGACCAACAGAAAATGGTATTTCAAAAAAATCGCCACTCATACCACTTTGAGATGAAATATCATCTGCAAGGTTAGAGCTTAATAAAGCACTATACAAAGGACATGAAGGACTACCTAAAAGCGCATCAACTAGTACTGAAAGGAACATTCTATCAATACTCGAAGTATTTAAAAGTGTTGTTAGATAGCTAATTATTACAGTTATCTTATCATCACCTTCACTAGATGAGGAGTAATATGTGGCTTCCTTTGGCTCATCCCATCTAACAGTTCCTGGGTATAAAGGAAGTTTTTCTCTTTTTTCATAGCTTTTTAAATACTCTGATAATATGTTTAACTTTTCCTCTACATCAATCATATTACCATATAAAAATAAGCCCCCATTTGATGGATGATAGAACTTATCATAGGTTCTTAGGTATTCTTCATAGCTAAGTGTTGCGATACTCTTTGCTTCTCCACCAGATGAAAAAGAGTACATTGTATTTGGAAATAAATCTCTTAAAGAGTGTGATGAAACAACACTTTCATGAGAAAGTGTATCATTTCTCATTTCATTGAAAACAACTCCATCGAAGTAAGGACCTTCCTTTTTAACTCTGATGCCCTCTGCAAGGAATGTTTCTTTTCGTAAAAGAGGCCTAAAGACAGAATCGGTATATATTAAAAATATGTTATCGAAATCCTTTTTTAATGGTGATGCAGCAGGATACATAGTTCTATCAGGGAAAGTAAGGGCATTTAAATATGTATTACAGCTTGAACGAGAAATAATACTAAAAGGGTCTCGTACTCTATATTTTTCACTTCCACTTAATATTGTATGTTCTAGAATATGAAATACCCCATTACTACTATTTGGATAGGTTTTAAATTGATATGAGAAGAAAGATTCTTCATCTTTTGCATCTATATAATAAACTTCAAAGCCAGATGGATGACGAAATAACGTTAGTGTTGCATCCATCGATGGGATTCGTCTTTTTGATATTGTTTCAAAATCACTCATAAAGTTTAAAATAGCAAAGAGATTGATGAAAAACAATCATACATTTAATATTCTTAGAATATAAGAGGTATTAATGATTAATTTTACAAAGCCTATCATATTAGGTCATAGAGGACTTCCTTCAAAAGAAAGAGAAAATACTCTTTCTTCCTTTAAAAGAGCAATTAGCTCTAAAGCAGATGGAATAGAATTAGATGTCCATTTAACAAAGGATAAAAAGCTTGCTGTTATCCATGACCATAATACCAAGAGAACAACTGGTATTGATGCTGTGGTAGAAGAATTAACATTAAAAGAACTAAAGCAAATTGATAGTGAAATCCCAACTTTAAGAGAGGTTTTTGAAACCTTTGGTTCATCAATCATTTATGATATAGAGATAAAGGAAAAACCTTTTGTTTTTTCCAATCTTCCCAAATTAATCCTTGATGAAATTTACAGCTTCCATTTAGAAGAAAAAGTAATGGTTTCATCCTTTAACCCATTTCCAGTTAGAGATTTTAAAAGGCTTTGTAAAACAATTCCTACAGCCATTATTTATGATTGTGTTAAAAGTGTTCCAAAAATCCTACAGCATGGTCAAGGTAAATACATAGCTCATCCTGACTTTTTTAAGCCTGGAATTAATATCGCAAGAAAACAAATTACAAAGCTTAATAAGCCATGCTCTGTTTGGTGTATAGATAGTAAAGCAGATTATGACTATTTTATTCGAAATGGTGCAAAAATAATAATCACAAATAGGTGCGATGAAATTATAAATACCTTGTAATTTGGGAAGCAATAAGCTTTCCATAAGAAGTAAATAACTCTCTACTTACTTCATCTAAATCAGGCCCCCAGGCTACACTTTGAGATGTATAGTCATAGTATATCATCTCTCCACTTTCGATATCGGATAAAATTGTATAGCCTTGGGAAGATGTTACATAGTCACCACCTACAGTTTTATTAATTGTATTTCGACCAACTCTAGACCATATTAAATACTTTTTATCAGGAAATCTTTCCTGAGCGCCCTTAATAACATCTTCATATTCACTACCATTAATAACTGCACTTGTAATTTTTATTCCATCTTTTTCTAAATACTTTTTAAAAGCATCTGCAGAGTATGAACTAGATAGTAATTCACCATTTTCATCCCACTCACTAAATGCAATAACAATGCCTTCCCTTGAGGCTTTACTTTCAATTGCATAATTGAAGCTAATTGTTGTTTCTTCAACTTCCTTAATCAATTGTTCTGAAATTAAACTATCATTTTCAAGATCAAGAGAGAAGGTAACACTGCCAACGTCTGCCATTTTAGGATATTTTTTATAGAACTCCACCATCCCCTTTTCATCTGTCACTTCACGGTAAGTGTATTGATAGTATTCATCATTAAAGTCATGAACCATTATTGTTATTAATATTGGAGCATTAATTACTCTTGGAGATAATGCACCTCTATCACGAGAAACAACTAAGGTACATTTTCCTTCCTTTGGATTCTCATTTTTTAAAGTGAATTTAATACTTTTTGCAATATCGACAGCTTTAGATAATAGTTCATCCTTTGAATATGAGCCCGCTTTACCTTCATCTAAAACTGCAGCAGCAGATATCCAACAGTTTAAAGAAGCAATATCATTATTATCTTTATAGTTTTGAAGTGCCTTTTCAGACAATTCATCTATGATGCTTATTCTTTCAAGTTCGGCCTTATACTCTTCAGATCTTTTACTATTAAAAATCGATTCATCTGCTTCAGCGAGTAAGTATAAAACACCATCAAGTTCTTTTTTTTCAACTATCTCAAGGCCTAAATCCGAAATTGTTCCAAGCGTTGAAAGCTCTCTATAATATGTTCCAGTTACCTCATATCCCAATTTTGTTGATATTTGAGTAAGGAGCTCTCGATAGCTTGAATTAATTCTTTGATTTTGAGTTTCATCACTACTTTTAGTTACAAAATAGATATAACCTTTCTTTTCTGGGGTTTTAATTGCCCAAGTTGGAACACCTGTATATGCTGATTCAACTACAGTTGAAATAGTAGAGCAGGAAACTAATAATAAAGATAATAAAAGGATTATTATTTTTTTCATCTAAATGAAACTCCAACCTTTAGCTCATAGCTATTAAAACAGTAGTATTTATAATTATCATCATAAATTAAGAAGTTTTCAAATCCTACGTTAAGTCCAATGTGTTGATTTAGCATATATAAAAGATATATTTCCCATCCAGCACCGTAAAGGAGCGATGGATTTTGCCCTATATAAAGGAAACATTCACCATTGATAGAAGAATTTCTTAATAATGATATTGATGATGGAAATATTTTTGATAGTGGTAAAGTAGAACCAATTCCAACCGCTTCAAATGAAGATAAACGACCAAGAGAGTCTTTTGATAATTTAAATTTTACTATTGGATTAAATGGATAGAAAATTGAAGTGTTTTTTACTTTTACTTCTCCACTTAGTAATAGTTTTGGAGTAAAAACAAATCCTCCATTAATAGAAAAAAACCAAGGCGATGTCTTTTCTAGCTTTAAAAGTGGAACTAAATCTCTTGAATATAAACTACTTAATTGAGTTATATCTGAAGTGGAATCAGAGACCAATAATGACATTATTTTGCCATCATTATCTTTTGCATAATAAAGCTCACCTCTTTTAAGCTTTGATAAGCTTGAAATAGTATTTTTGTAGATATAGTCAATTTTTATATCACTTTTACTATCAAAGTAATCATTATAAAGCAGGATGGAGTCAATTGCCCTCTCAATGTAATCCTGCTTTATTGGAACTCTATATTCTTTTTCAAATACAGAAAGTGTTAAAATTGAATCAGAAAATGAGAGAAAATAGATACTTCCATCAAAATTAAAATTATCTAATCTTTTTACTAGCTTTTTCTCAAATTCTACAAGTTCATCGCTTCTTTCATCAAACGAGTACATAACAACTGGCTTACTAAATAGTTGAAGCGAAAGTACACATAGTAAGATGAAAAAAGCTATTTTTTTCATTTATTAGCCCACCAACTAACAATAGCAAGTACAAGGTTTACTGCACTATTCATGCTATCAACAGGAATCCACTCTTCAAGTGAATGAAAGTTAATACCACCCGCAAAGATATTTGGACAAGAAACTCCAGTTTCAGCTAAACGTGCACCATCGGTGCCACCTCTAATTATTGTTTCATATAAATCTAGACCAATACTCTTTCCTGCTTCCATTATGCTAGTAATAGCTTCTGGAACTTTTCTATTTGCTTCCGCCATATTGCGGTAGCTAATAGTAGTCTTAATATCAATTTTAGCGTGGTATAAAGATGCAATATTATTTGCAATTAATTTACTTTGTTCAATTCTTCTTTCAAAGCTTTCTCTATCAAAGTCACGAATAAAAAGCTGTGCATGAGCCTCTACATTTGTTCCACCAATTTCTAGGACACTGTAGTAGCCATAGCGACCATCTGTTGCTTCAGGACTCTCTGCCATTGGTAATGTTGTAATGATTTGTGATAACACAGTAATAGCATTAACAAGCTTACCTCTTGCAGATCCAAGGTGCATTGATACTCCTGATACCTTTAACTCAATAGTAGCTGCGTTAAAGCATTCAGCTTCTACTTCACCTTCTCGACCACCATCGAAAGTGTAACAACATTTACTCTTTAAGCGAGAATATGGGAACATCGACATACCACTTCCAGTCTCTTCATCTGGTGTGAAATATATTTCAATGTCTCCATGCTTTATTTCAGGATGTTGTGTTAGATACTTTACAGCCTCCATTATCTCACTTACCCCTGCTTTATCATCTGCACCAAGGAGAGTTGTACCATCACTTGTAATAATTTCTCTTGAAATAAAATTCTTTAAATCAGGATTTTCATCTTCTCTTATTACAGTACCACCCTCTAAGACGATGTCTCCACCTTCATAAACAAATCTTCTAGCCTTTACATGGTTTCCATCAACATCATCTGCTGTATCAACATGTGCCATAAAACCAATTGTTGGGACATTTTCTTTATTTGCCTTTAAAAGGCCCATTACTACAGCTTCCGGGCCTAAATATGTTTCAAGGCCTAATTCCTCTAATTCTGCTTTTAATACTTCTAAAAGTTTTAATTGACCATCGGTGGTCGGTCTTTTGACGCCTGCAAGAGCAGCATTACTCATTGTATCAAATTTTGTATAACGCAGAAAACGTTCTGCAACACTATTTCTAAAATCTTCCATAAAACTATTATGACACACCAAGGCTTTATTTTGAATATTCTTTTTGAATTTTCACACAAGAGTCTCCCAGGGGTTTCCTGGGAGACAGAGAAGAAGGGAGTTATGAAAAAATAAAAGAAAGTAATTAATTTGTCTCTGTAGTTTTAATTTTCATCATCAATATCGAACTTGCATTATTACCTGTAATAAACATGTATGCTCCACTATTAGCAATGACTGCTCTTTGAGGTGAGAATGAAAGCTCTGTTTTTGCAACATACTCTATGTCATCAGCCAATAGTTTATAAGTTGAAATACTTGTATTACCACTATTTAGTGCATAGAGATATTTTCCATTCTTGCTAGTAAACATATAGCAAGTATTAAGACCTGAACCTTCAGCTGTTCTATTAATTGTTGCAAGAACACTTACACCATTTGTGCTGTCGCCTTTGCAAACTACAAACTTATCACCAACAGCTGCAACAAATCGAATTGCAGAGGTAGATGGATTATTCATAATAGCAATAGCTGATGCTCCAACTAGCTGAGGGTCTTGGAAGTATTTAGTCTTAAATGTACCATTTGTAACAATACTTGCTGCAGCCTTTCCTGTTGTTGGATCAATAGAAGCAATTCTTTCTCCATCGTAATCACTAGCAACTAAGCTATACTTAACCCCACTATTATAACCAAGGAACTTTCCTGAAGCGACAAAGTTGTTTGACTTATTAGGTTCAGTAACGCTATTTGTAAGATGACGCATTGACATATAGGTTGCGTTATCACCATATCCAATAACACTAAAGTAATTTGTATTATAGCTTGAAGGAGGAATGATATCATATATTTCTTCAAACTTTGGAGTTGCTGAATTGTAGTACATATTACCAAGACAGTTTATAGGGTTAATTATTTGTGCTGCATTTTTATCATATGTCCAGCGTATTGCACTATTATCTGTATCTGAAATCATAGTAACGATATTTCCTGTATTAAGCACTTTAACCTTCTTAATTGCCTTTGATAGCTGCACACTATTATCAAGAACAAGAGTATTTCTAATTATTGAACAAATAGATGCTGTTTTTGTTGTATCAGATACAACTAATACTTTTCCATCTGGAAGGAAGTCGACATTTGTTCTTCCACCTATCTTAATTGCTCCATTAGAAATTTCACCTGCTAATATTGGCTGTCCTGGCGCGCCAAGAACTGCAGCCTCAAAGTTAATTTGAGTAGAGCCTGTTGAACCTAGCATCTTAGTTTTTGCAATGATATCAAGTCTATGCTTACCTGGAGCAGGTTTAATTGTTGCAGAGCTAGTACTAGAAATTAGTGAACCATCTAAATACCACTCAACATTTACATCATCAATGTTAATTGACTGAGTATCGAGAGATAAAGTCATTTCTCTTTGAGCTGTTACAACTTCACCGTTACTTATTCCACTTATTATGCAATCAACAGGGGTACCAACTTTATTTTCAAGTGTTAAGTGCCCAGCAACTGAGGGAGCCTCATCAAGATTTAAACTAATTGTACCAGTTGTTGTTTTAGAACCAATAACTCTTACAGCATCAACTGCACCAGCTACTAGAACTGTACCATCGTATAAAGCTGCATTAACAGTATATGAGCCTGCAGGCTGCTGACTGAGTGTTAATACCGCTGATCCTGATGCAGGAGTTGGTTCAGATGTTTTATTAACACTATTATCTGTACCCTTAACAGTTACAACTAACCTAGGGCTCTTAATTAAGCTACTATCCCAAGTATATGTTAGTGAAATATCACCTGTTCCTATTAACTCATTTAGTACTACAGTTGCATTTGTATTTGTTGGATTTAAGTCAAATGTAGTTGTACCTCTAACTAAACTTAAACCTTCAGCATTTCTACCTTCTGCAGTAATATTCCACTGTCCAACAGGAAGACCTTCAAGAACAAAGGTATTTCTACTAGTATTGTAATCATGTTGCTGGTTATCAGGACCAGTACAAGTAATCTGATAATTTGTAATTGTAAGATTTACATCATTAGGCGCATATGTTCTAGATACTTCTTTTTCTAGTGTAATTCTCATATCAGCAGTATGACTTTGTGCTTCACATGCGATTAATGAAATAAGAGCGAAAAGGATCAAGACTACATTAATCATGTTCATCAGTTTTTTTCCTTTCATATATATCCTCCGTTTTGCTTTATTTGTGCTCTTATCTTTACTTCAACATTTCCCCAGATGCAAATTTTCTGATATGATTTTTTTGGAGGCTTTTAATTGTGAAGAAATTAGTCTTGTTTTTAATGCCTGTAATGTTATTTATCATAGTGTTTATTCCAATAAAGAATAATTTAATTTATTGGTCTCTTTACTTAGTTTTATTTGCACTTTTTTTTGCATTTTATTATCTCGATTCAATTGTAAAAGATAAGGATATTAAATCTTACTTAAATACTACAGAGTATTGGAGTGTAAAAGCTGGCTACATAAAGATTAACGGTAATAATTCCGATATCGTAAATGGACGTTTAGTAATAGTTAAAAATAGTGTTTATTTCTTTAAAAGAAGTGGTGGAAAAGAAAAGATTATACTACTTAAAACCTTTCCTGTAAGTGATATTGCAACCTACACTATTAAGAAGGTTGATGACTTCCATGAAGGCATAGTTTTTAGCTTAAATAATGGTGAAGAAGTACTGTTTTCTTCAAAAGCTGTAAAAAACGACGAAGATGGGTTAAATCGCGCTTTAGGATGGCTCTAAACCGGTTTTTCTAACAATTAATAAAAAAATTTTCAAAATTAAACACATTTTCTCTTTACAAGCATTTTTAACGGGGATAAAACATCGATTTTCCCCGTTTTACGCTTTTAAATAGCGTTTTTTCATTTTTTTATATTTTTCTTTAAAAATTAAACACACTCACCCAACATAACACTGATAAATTTAAATACCATTAAAGCATGAAGAAAAATGCTTTATTAATAACACTATTACTATCACCAGCGATGTTAGGTGCAGCAACACTCAATTTAGGAATTGATATGTTCTCCCTTGATAGCTTAATTAACAATAATATAGCCATCAGAGGTGAAGCTGGTTTGCTCCTTGATGACATCAAAATAAGCTCAACTATTGGATATTACCAAAGTTTTGAAAGAGATTGTCAGGTATGTGCGCTTAGTAGTTCACTCGATTTTGACTACTTTCCATTTTCTAATCTAGGTCTTTATTTGGGAGCTAGCTTAATTAATAATACATATTTATTTGGTATCGATGCACCTAGTGATAACTCAATTTTCTTAACTTCAATTAGATGTGGTTATAATTTTGCAATATTAAAACATTGTTCAATAGATTTAAGAGCTGCTCTTTTTGACAGTTCAATATCAGAAAAAGGAATAACTATAAAACAGCTTTCCCGCTATCGATTTTCTCTAATTTTTTCTTGGCAATCTGAATTTAAATAAAAACTACCAATAAATAGGTAAAAGGAGTTTTATATGAAGAAACATGTTGAAAAAGTTGTTGCATTACTACTTTTAATTGTAATGTCTTTTACTTCCTTAGTAGGATGTACACTTGAAGCAGCAGCTTCAGGAACAGTTTCAAAAAGTGAAATTCAAAGCCGAGTAGCAAGGTTAATTGATGAAGAGCTTGAAAATGTAATCCCACTATTGGAAGAGCATTCTGATATCGAATTTACAGATGAAAATGGTCGTAGTATTGATATTAGATCACTTCGTGGCGCTGATATCGTTGCAAGAGCTATAGAACAAGGGGGAGAGGACTATATTAACTTCTCATATAAGGTTATGACAGCTACTACAGCAGATGAAATTGTAAATAGCGCAAAAGGCTTAGTTAGCGATGAGGATTACAAGATGCTTGTCGAGAAAGCACACGAAGAAGAGGCAAATGCTGCTAGAATTTA
>NZ_JAXEGN010000164.1:0-2835 GCF_034103065.1 Bullifex sp.
AAACACCAAATGCTAAAGCTAAAGGAAGAGCAACAGCAGTACATGTAATACCTGCAAGAGCATCTTTCATAAAAGCAGAAGCATTATAACCTCTAAATTCTTTTTTAAGGATTGTAAAGTAATTATTTATCTGCATATTTAAAACCCACCCAACTATAATGGTTATCTAAAAATTGTTCTATAGTAATAGACAACAAAAAACCACTCCGGAGAGTGGCTTTGTGCAATTTATATATTTATCAGTTAGCTGTTACTGTCATTACTAATTGTGCTGTGTAATCACCTGCAACTTTCTGGCTATAATCTTCAACTTCAATTGTGAAACCCTTTGAATAAGCCTGCTTAGTTCTACCAGCTGAAATTGTGTCAGTGAATTTATAATTATCACCATCTTCTGTAGTTGAGAAGTTCTTACCAGTATATGTAAGAGAGATTGTATCATTTACACCATTAGCCTTCATTGCTTTTGGTAACTCTAAAGTAATTGATACTGAATCATTATGAGTTGTTATTACAGATGCATATACTGAAATATTTCTACCTGATACTTCTACATCAACATCTCCCATTGGAGTAATACTATCATTTGCGACTTTTACTTCATAATCTGTAAAACCAAATTTTGTATAACCACCAATATTTAATGAAAGATTTAAAGCATCTTTTGATTTATCACCATTAACAGAATTTGCTGATTCTGCAGCTACTGCGAATACTGCTGTCATTGCGATTAATGCGATTGCTAATACTGTTAAGAACTTTTTCATTTTTTATCCCCTTCGGTTTGTGTTTTCTTTCTTTTGTTTACACTAATAACTTACGACATATCTAAAGATGTGTCAATAGAAAATTAGAAAATTTTTAAAAAGTTTAAAAATAGCGAAATTTAAGGTGTTTTAGCATATACTTCTTACAAACTTATTACATTTTACTATAAAACATGGAACATTCTTATAACTTTTGAGGTTTTATTTCTTAAGTTCTACCATTTTTAATGTCATAAGTATTAAACATGTTACAAATAAAAAAAAGATGTCCGAAGACATCCTCATTCATTACAATTTAAAATTAGTTGTATCGTTGCTATGTATTTTCCATAACTTGCCCTATCAACATACTGAGATGGAACATATACAAAGAAATGAATATATGAATACATGAGATTAGTATTGATGATTGTATGCTTATTATAGTTTTTAACGCTTACTGAACTATTAATTGGAGTTTGAGAATAATTAAATGCCTCAGAAGAATTAGCAACACCTACTAAATGGCTATCATTTGATGGACAATCACACCAAACTCTGTATGGAATTACTATTCCTGATGAATCTTTAAATGGATAGAATACAGTATCAATTGTAACTTCATTTAGAAAATCAATATCGTTAGAAAATAGATAGTAAGTAAAATCAACGCCGTTATCTTTCTGCATTTCAAAAGGTTCAGTTAAATCAACTTTTGAAGCTAAATCATTAATGTTAGTTAAATATTTATTTGGTCTATCATGGGTCATTATACTTTGATAAGCGGAATCTATGTCTATAGCAACTTTTACTGAACTATTGCTTTCAGCAAATAAAAAGGATAAGCAAGTTATTGATAGCAATAGTATGGTAATTATTTTCTTATTCATTATTTTGCCTCCTTTTATCTTTATTTAATAATACATCTGTTTATAAAAAAAGCCAGGCTTTACCTGGCATTTTCTATGGTGATGATACTGTAATCTCAATCGATGCCGAGTAGTCGCCAGAAGGAAGATCAGCTGTCCCCCAAAATGCAATAATAGAAGCAACCTGAGCTCCATTAATTGGAGATGTGACAGGAACAACTAAACTAAACCCCGCATCATTAGCTGTTGAAGAGAATTTATCTGAATTAATAACATTTAAATCTCTAAAGTAAATAGGAAGTGTTGCACCTTCTATTTCTTTTTCTCCATCTCTTTTCCAGCCACCCGAAGTAAAAGCAACAGAACAAGAATATGTATCAGACTCATTACCGTAGTAGAGTGCTTGGAGGGATACACTATCATCTACTAATCCAATAGTACCAATAGAAAGTTCTTTCGTTGATACATATTCCCATGGTGTTCCATCGCCATATTGGTATTGGATTGCAAGATTACCTACAAGTGTTACACCTTCTGGAATCTCAACACCTGTACCTGCTGGTACAGAAGAGTTGAGCTCTAATGATGCAGTTGCTGAACCAATACTTGTAGATGCTGCAAATACCACCATAGATAAGATCAATAGTAATGTTAATATTATCGATCTTTTCATAAGAATTCCTTAGTTAGCACTTACCTCAACGTTGATAGTAGCTGAGTAGTTACCTGCAGGAAGATCATTGCTCTTAGGCCATGTAGTAGCAATTGTTGCAACTTTTTGAGCTGTTGGAGTTAAGCCTGCTGGATAAGCAACATTAAAAATTACATTTGAGTCTGTTGAACTCTCGTTTTTAACAGCACGAAGAGAATTATTTGAAGTAGTAGTTGTTGTGAAATCAAACTTAATTGCAACGCTCTGACCAGCTGTAGCTGTATTTGCTACACCCTTCCAACCATCAGTAGAAATTCTAACATTATTAACCTGACCAGCTACTGTTGGGTTTCCTGCATATGTTACAAAAAGATTAAGAGCTCTAACACCAGTTAAAGAATTATCATCTGTTAAAATAGCTATTTCTCTAGCATTTTCTAATGATCTAACTGTTGAATCATTATCTGTATCATAGCTAACTTTGAGCCAGAAACCTTGTTGATCACCACCAGAGATAACAGAACCTGTACCTGATTCTGTAACACCAGAACCGGCATTAACAGTTGAA
>NZ_JAXEGN010000165.1:0-5019 GCF_034103065.1 Bullifex sp.
GGTGCTTTACATCACCACCCTCATACACAGTGTACATTTATTAAAAGTGGTGCATTTGAGTTTACAGTAGATGGAGTTACAAAAGTTGTAAGAGCTGGTGATACTCTCTATAAGCAACCTGAAGTTGTTCATGGTTGTGTATGCTTAGAAGAGGGTGAATTAATTGATATCTTCACACCTCAGAGAGATGACTTTTTGGAGAAGTAATGACTGCTGAATTAGAACTCCTAAAAACACAAGATAAGAAAATAATGCAACTTAAGGGTATTGAAGCTCTATTAAGCTGGGACCAAGAAACTATTTTGCCTGAAAAAGCTAATGATTATCGTTCAGAGCAAATGGGCTTAATTAGTTCAATTATCCAAGAGGAAGCTACAAAAGAAAGCTTAAGAAATGCAGTTGAAGTACTTAGTGGTGATGACTCTTTGAGCTTGGAGGATAAAGCATTAGTTAGATACTATAATCGATTTTTCCAAGGAGAAGCAAATCTTCCAGTTAGTTTAGTAAAACAAGAGGGTGAGTTATTAGGAAAGTCTCATCAAGCATGGGTAAAAGCAAGACAAAATGATGATTTTGCTGCATTTGCTCCATATTTATCTGCTTTAATTGAGCTAGCAAAGAAAAAAGCTAAAATCATTGCACCTGAAAAGAATTCTTATGATGCTCTGTTAGACCTTTATGAGGAAGGATTAAACCAAGAGATGTTAGATCCTCTCTTTGATGACTTAAAAAGGTCAACCCATGAGTTAATGGATAAAATAAAATCAGCTAAAGTAAATGATGAATTTTTATTTAAACCATATGATGAAAAAGCACTTCATAGCTTTTCTCTTGAGTTAAATAAAAAGATGGGCTTTGACTATCTAAGAGGTTATGTAGCTTTATCTGCTCATCCATTTACTACCTCAATTGGGCCTGATGATGTAAGAATTACAACAAGATATACAGACCCATCACTATTTGACCCGATTTCTTCAATTGTTCATGAAACTGGACATGCCCTCTATGATTCTCATGCTTCTTTAAACCCTGCAATTAGGGGAACTTCTATTGGACAAGGAGTATCAATGGGAATTCATGAATCACAGTCAAGGTTTTGGGAAAATATGATGGGAAGAAGTTATGCCTATTGGCAGTCTATGTATCCTTCCTTACAAGAATGTATTCCTCATTTAAGAGATGTTTCACTTGAAGACTTTTATAAGGCTATTAATAAAGTAAATCCATCTGCAATTAGAGTAAATGCTGATGAAGTTACCTATAACCTTCATATTATTCTTCGCTATGAGATGGAAAAGCTTTTATTTAATGGAGAATATAATATTAATGAGTTACCACAGAAATGGAATGAGCTCTCAAAACAAATCATTCGTTATGAGGTAAAGAATGATAGTGAAGGAATATTACAGGATGTTCATTGGGCTGGTGGGCTTTTTGGATATTTCCCAACATATTCTCTTGGAAACCTATATAGTGCTACCTTTAGAAAGAAGATGATCGAAGACTTTGGAGGCGAGGATAACCTTAATGCTATATTGAAAAGTGGTTCTTGGTGCGAAATTACAAAGTGGCAAAATGAGAACATTTGGAAATATGGTGGAATTTATACTCCAAGCCAGCTTGTTGAGAGGGTTAGTGGAAAATCACTTGACGCCGATGCGTTCAAGGTCTACCTTATAGAAAAATACACAAGGATATACAATTTATGAATCTGCCTAATAAACTAACTGTTTTAAGACTTGTTATGGTTCCTGTATTCTTTATTGCATTCTCTCTTCCTACTTGGTTTGGAGAAGCTACAAGAACTATTTCTATAATATTGATGCTCATTTGTTATGTAACAGCAGAGCTTTCAGATTTTTTAGATGGAAAGATTGCAAGAAAGTACAAGCTTGTAACAGATCTTGGCAAAGTAATGGATCCATTTGCTGATACACTTTCACATTTAACATTCTTTGTATGTTTCTATGGAAGTGGAATCATGCCAGGTTTAGCTTTGATAATTATTATGTGGAGAGAGTTTTCAATCCTATTTTTAAGAATGCTTATGATGGGTAAGGGAAAAGCTGTTGCAGCTAACATTTGGGGAAAGAGTAAAACTTTCTTATATGCAGTTACTTCAATTCTCTCAATTGTATTCTTGGTTGCATCACACTTCTTTGCAGGTTCCTGGGTTGGAATTTACAAAATTGTATTAGATATCTTCTTCTATCTTGCAGCTGCTGCATCATTGTTAAGCTTCTTAACATATGTAAAAGCCATTTTAGATAGCAAAGCTCTTTCAGGAATGACAAGATGATTAACCAAGAAACTAAAGGCTCACCAGTGGTGGGCCTTTCTGCTTTAAAAGATGAAAATATTTCATTAATAATTTCCGATGTTGATGATACTGTCACCGCAAACGGAAAACTATTGCCTCAAGCTTTAGAGGCAATGTATGAAGCTTCCAATAAAGGTTATAGAATTATTTTACTCTCTGGTGGTTCTGCAGGGTGGTGTGAAGTTTATCTTAGACAGTGGCCAATTTTCATGGTTATCGCAGAAAGTGGTGCTGTGATGATTTATAAAGATGAAAATGACCAAATTTGTTACCAGCAAAATCCAGTAATTACAAAAGAAGATCTTGAGAAAAGAGATAAGCTTTTAAGAATGATTGGAGAAGAAAGACTCTCGAGTGACCAATATGCAAGACTATATGATATTGCTGTTGATTTAAAAAAGGTTAGCGATAAAGAGCTTTCTGATATCGAGCAAATGGCTTCTTTAATGGGTGCAAACTATGCTAAATCATCTATTCATTTAAATATTTGGTTTGGTTCTTATTCAAAAAGTAAAGGGATTATTACTTTTATGGATCTTTGTGGAATAGATAAAGAAACATTGAAAAAGGAAAGTATGTACCTTGGAGATGCTTTAAATGATGAAGAGATGTTTAATTTAATTCCTCTATCTGTTGGAATGAAGAGTGTATTAGATAATAAAGATAAGTTTACTCATATGCCAAAGTATATTGCATCAAACTATGGTGGACTTGGTTTTGCAGAGGCATTAAATAATCTAAAATAAGGATAAATCCACTTAGAAAATGGGGAAAATAAATATTTTTAATTTTATGCTCCGATTATTTTCTTTTGGTATAAGAGAATAAAAAAAATTGAAAAAAATATTTAAAATTTTTAAAAAATATTGTTGACAATAAGGCGGTAAATTTGATACCTTAGTCAAGCAATCGAGCGAAAGCTTGATGAAAAATAAAAAAAGTTTTTTGACAGATATATAAGCGAAGGGAAGAGAAGATAAGAAGTTTCCAAATGAAGAAATTTGTTAGAGGAAACATAACTAGAAGCGTAAAGCTTCTGTCAATTCGAAGAAAGACGAACGGAAAAAGAAATAAAAAGCCGGTTCGTGCGAGTATGACAGGATAAACTGAAGTAAGAAAGAATAATCGGGAACTTGTTCCCGAGATTTTGATAACGGAGAGTTTGATCCTGGCTCAGAACGAACGCTGGCGGCGCGTTTTAAGCATGCAAGTCGAGCGGTAAGGTCCTTCGGGACCCTAGAGCGGCGGACGGGTGAGTAACACGTGGATAATCTGCCTTCCAGTTTGGGATAGCACATGGAAACATGTGATAATACCGAATGAGATACACTTGACGGAGGTTAAGAGTAGGAAAGCTCCTGCGGGAGCGCTGGAAGATGAGTCCGCGGCCCATTAGCTAGTTGGCGGGGTAAAGGCCCACCAAGGCGACGATGGGTAGCCGGCCTGAGAGGGTGGACGGCCACATTGGGACTGAGACACGGCCCAGACTCCTACGGGAGGCAGCAGCTAAGAATCTTCCACAATGGACGAAAGTCTGATGGAGCGACGCCGCGTGAACGATGAAGGCCGTAAGGTTGTAAAGTTCTTTTTGGAAGGAAGAATAAGCTTGGCAGGGAATGGCCGAGTGATGACGTGAATTCCAGAATAAGCCCCGGCTAACTACGTGCCAGCAGCCGCGGTAACACGTAGGGGGCGAGCGTTGTTCGGAATTATTGGGCGTAAAGGGCACGCAGGCGGCTTGGCAAGTCTGATGTAAAAATTCAGGGCTCAACCCTGTCTGGCGTTGGAAACTGCTGAGCTTGAGTACAGGAGGGGATATTGGAATTCCAGGTGTAGGGGTGAAATCTGTAGATATCTGGAAGAACACCGATGGCGAAGGCAAATATCTGGCCATGTACTGACGCTGAGGTGCGAAGGTGCGGGGAGCAAACAGGTTTAGATACCCTGGTAGTCCGCACAGTAAACGATGTACATTAGGTGGCGGCAGCAATGTCGGTACCGAAGCAAACGCATTAAATGTACCGCCTGGGGAGTATGCTCGCAAGGGTGAAACTCAAAGGAATTGACGGGGGCCCGCACAAGCGGTGGAGCATGTGGTTTAATTCGATGATACGCGAGAAACCTTACCAGGGCTTGACATATACTAGGATAGTGCAGAGATGTGCTAGCTGCTTGCAGCTGGTATACAGGTGCTGCATGGCTGTCGTCAGCTCGTGCTGTGAAGTGTGAGATTAAGTTCTTCAACGAGCGCAACCCCTGCTGTCTGTTACTAACAGGTAAAGCTGAGGACTCAGATGGGACTGCCGGTGACAAATCGGAGGAAGGTGGGGACGACGTCAAGTCATCATGGCCCTTATGTCCTGGGCAACACACGTGCTACAATGGCCGGTACAAAGCGCAGCGAAGCTGCGAGGCAGAGCAAATCGCAAAAAGCCGGTCTCAGT
This sequence comes from Bullifex sp., assembly GCF_034103065.1. Lineage (NCBI taxonomy): Bacteria > Pseudomonadati > Spirochaetota > Spirochaetia > Spirochaetales > Spirochaetaceae > Bullifex > Bullifex sp. The sequence goes on from NZ_JAXEGN010000165.1 coordinate 4,765, forward strand.
ACGGATTGCAGTCTGCAACTCGACTGCATGAAGTTGGAATCGCTAGTAATCGCGCATCAGCATGGCGCGGTGAATACGTTCCCGGGCCTTGTACACACCGCCCGTCACACCATCCGAGTCGGAGGTACCCGAAGTCGCTAGTCTAACCGCAAGGAGGACGGTTCCGAAGGTACGTCTGGTGAGGGGGGTGAAGTCGTAACAAGGTAGCCGTACCGGAAGGTGCGGCTGGATCACCTCCTTTCTAATAAGAAAGGT
>NZ_JAXEGN010000166.1:0-9541 GCF_034103065.1 Bullifex sp.
TTCTTCCTTTTCAAATACAGTAGGATAATACCCCATCTGAGCAAGGTAGAAGGCACAAGAAAGACCTGCAGGACCTGCACCAATAATTGCAATCTTTTCCTTCCAACGTCCCTTATTTGATGCAACAACTATTTCAGGTACATATCTATGCTCAGCATTTAAATCTTGCTCAGCAATAAACTTTTTAACTTCGTCAATTGATACAGCTCTATCAATAGTACCTCTAGTACATGCATCCTCACAGCGCTTATTACAAACTCTTCCACATACAGCAGGGAATGGGTTTTCTTTTTTAATTAAAGCAAGCGCTTCTTTATATTCACCCTTAGCAGCCTTCTTTAAATAACCTTGTACTGCGATATGAGCAGGACATGCGGTCTTACAAGGTGCTGTACCTGTTTCATGGCAGTTAATTCTATTGTTATCCCTGTAATCTTCATCCCACATTTCCTTTGGCCACTTCTTGCTATCAGGAAGAGCAATCTTAGGATATTTTACTTCACTTCCATCCTTTTTACAGAGCTTTTGACCAAGCTTAAGAGCTCCAGCAGGACAATACTCAACACACTGGCCACAAGCAACACAGTTATCCTTATTAACATGAGCTCTATATGCTGAGGCAGACATATTAGGAGTGTTAAAAAGCTGAGATGTTCTTAAAGCATTACAAATCTTTACATTACAGTTACAGATAGCAAAGATTTTATTTTCACCATCGATGTTAGTAACCTGGTGTACAAAGCCATTATCCTCAGCTCTTTTTAAAATCGCCATTGCCTCATCATAGGTAATATCCCTACCTCTACCAGTTTCACGGCAGTAGTCAGCCATATCACCTACACCGATACACCAATCCTCATAGTCATCAGCACAGCCTTCATCAAGCTTCTTTCTACCATAGCGACATGAACAAATAGATGCACCAATATGTCCTTCATACTTTTTTAGCCAATAAGAGATGTGCTCGATATCCATTGTAGTGTTTTCCATCTCAATAGCTTTTTCAACTGGGATAACATGCATACCAATACCACCACCTCCAGGAGGAACCATTTGCGTAATTCCTGCAAGAGGTAGGAATGTCATTCTTTCAAAGAACATAGCAAGCTCAGGGTGCTTATCCATGAGCTTTGTATTCATGTTTGTGTATTCCGCTGAACCTGGAACGAAGAGAGGAATCCAATAATTTCTGTCTTCTACATTATAGGTTGTGCCAGCTATAGGGCCATCCTTTGTATATTTATCGCCATAGTCATATTCAAGCATCCCGAAGAATGAAAGTTTTTCAAGCATTTTAAATGCTTTATCATCTTCCATTCCAATCTTTTTACATTTAGCCATCATTTGGCTATATGGATACTTTTTCCTTACCTTCATATCGAGAAGAAGATCAAGTGCGTTATCACTCATCTCTTTATCAAGTTCATCTTCGAAGATACATGCAAAGCCCCAATATTCTGGGTCTTGAGGGGTAATCCCCTTAAGTTTACCAGCAGCTCTGTCAGTTACCTTTCTCAAAAACTTTAATAGCTTTGGATTAGGATTTTTATCACTTGCATGTTTTGGCGTGTACTTTGTGCTCATCTCTGGCATAAAATGTTCCTCCAAAGTCCATTGTACTATTGAAAATTAAACTTGAGAACTCAACAAAGTATTGTAAATGTTAGAAAATAAGCTCACTAACTATCTTGATATATAAAAGGGCAATGACAATTACTAGAAGTTTCTTTATTGCTTTACCTTCCTTTTTAATTGCGTAGTTTGAGCCAAGGATATTACCAATAATTGATGCAATTGCACATGGAAGGCCAACATTAAAGAAGATTGTTCCATTAATAATAAATGTAACAAAGGCTGCAATATTTGAAGTTAAGTTAAGGACCTTTGTGGTTCCTGCACTAAATATTAATGGAAGTCCCATAAATGAAAATAAAATAGTGTAGAAGGTACCTGTTCCAGGACCAAAGAAGCCATCATATAGTCCAATTACAAATGATGCAATAGCTGAAATAATGTATGCCATTGCTGTGATATCAAAGTTATTAGATATTAATCTTCCCTTTTTTTCTTCCTTCTTTTTTAGTGTTAAAACTGTCAAAACCGGAAGAACAATTAATAGCATATATCGAAGGAATGTATCTGCATAACGAAGAGCTAGTTGTGCTCCAATTGAGGAGCCCACTAAAGCAAATGGAATACTAGTAAAGCAAAGCTTCCAAATAATCTTTTTCTCTCTTGCATAGTTAATTGTTGCAAATACTGTTCCAAAGGTCATTGAAAATTTATTTGTACTAACTGCATTTATTGGAGGAAGCCCTGCGGCATAAAGTGAGGTTAATGATACTAATCCACCACCTCCTGCAATAGAATCAATGAAGCCTGCTAGCGCAAATAGGAGTGTTAATATAATAATAGTTGTTAAACTCATAATATCCTTCTACAATTTTAAGTCGACTTATTCTGTACTAAGAGCGTAAAGTATTCAATATTTTAATTGTAAAAAGATCATAGTTAAGGGTAAAAAATGAAAAGACTACAAGAAATACTAAATATTGAACTACCTATCATCCAAGGTGGTATGGCAAATATTGCAAATGGTGAATTTGCAGCTGCTTGTTCAAATGCAGGGGCTTTGGGGATTATTGCTGCTGGTGGAATTAAAGAGGCTGAAGATTTAAGAAGAGAAATCAGAATTTGTCGTAGCCTAACAGATAAACCTTTCGGCGTTAATTTAATGTTAATGAACCCATGTGTGCCTGAAATGGCAAAAATAATAGTTGAAGAAAAAGTTCCTGTTGTTACAACCGGAGCAGGTAGCCCTGCTACTTATATAAAAATGTGGAAGGATGCTGGTATTAAAGTATTTCCTGTAGTTGCAAGTACTCTTTTAGCAAAGAGACTTGCTCCACTAGGTGTGGATGGTATCATTGCTGAAGGAACTGAATCAGGTGGTCATGTAGGAGAAATGACTACAATGTCACTCATTCCTCAAGTAATAGATGTTGTAGATATTCCGGTAATAGCTGCAGGTGGAATTGCCGATTCTCGTCAACTGGCAGCAGCCCTCTCTCTTGGTTCATGTGGTGTTCAGGTTGGTACTGTTTTACTTGCATCTAAGGAGTGTCCAATCCATGAAAACTATAAAATGGCACTAATAAAAGCAAAGGATAGTGATACAACAGTCACAGGCAGAAGTGTAGGAGCTCCTGTTAGAGTTTTAAAGAATAAAATGGCTCGCAATTACCTCATTTTAGAAAAGCAAGGAGTATCCATTGAAGAGCTTGAAATGCTCACATTAGGAAGCTTAAAGAAAGCTGTTATCGATGGAGACGTTGAAAACGGAAGTTTAATGGCAGGGCAAAGTGCGGGCTTAATTAAAGAAATTAGAAGTGTTAAGGAAATCCTTACATCTCTATACGTAGATGGATTAAAGGACCTTGAAAAAACAATAAATATTTGGAAAACCTCCATATTTATTGACGCTTAAAAGAATGAGAGGTTATTATAAAGGTAAGAAGTGGCCTGTCGATAGACGGTGTTCACTCCAAGATTTTAATTAAGCTGAATCGCTACTAGTAAAATTTGGACTTAGAACTAGTGGCGATTATTCTTTTTCCCAATAGTAATTCCAACTATTACAGCTGAAAGAACTAAACCAATAATACTAATTACTAAATCTAAAAATTCATAACTAGTCATTTTGGATACCTCCTTACCATTAAGATTTGGAGGTAAGACCTCCATATCAGGGCGACATGGAGCAAATTAACCGCCTACCGCATTCGAGCTAGGCCACAACTTAAGTAAATAGTGGTAACAATGCATAGGTCAATATTAATACTACAAAATTAAACGTAAATGATAGAAATTATAAGCAAAGAGGACGTTAGGTAAGAATTTATTTCCATTACCCAAAGTAAGTATTGTGTTTGATAATATTTCAATTGTTGACGTTAAGAAGAATGAGAGGCTATTATAAAGATAAGAAGTGGCCTGTCAATAGACGGTGTTCGCTCCAAGTTTTATTTTTGCAAAATCGCTACTAGTAAAAATTGAAAGTAAGAACTAGTGGCGATTATTCTTTTTCCAATAGTAATTCCAACTATTACAGCTTAAAGAACTAAACATATAAAACTAAATAATAAATGTAGTATATAGAAAGGAATTAGAAATAAACCTTATCTGCACATTTATAGTAATACCATTCTTTTTCCTCATCATTAAAAACATCAGAAGCATATTCTAGTTGTTCTTTAATTGAAGCATTACATAGTGTTGATGGCATATCAGAACCCCACATTAAATGCTCTGCTCCTACAATATCTTTGGCATAATTAAGATATTTTCTTGCATAAGGAAAAGGGTAATTTTCTGGACGCGTTTTCCAAAATAGGGCAGCAGTATCAAAATAAATATTTTCTCTACAAAGAAGATTTAATTCTCTTTTAATGTTTTCATCTTGCTCTCTTCTTGGAGATGATAGATGGCAAACAACTATATTAAAGTTTGGAAAATCTAAGCTAATCTTTCTAAGAGCTTCTACTTGATGACTTTCATCTCCAGGTGAGCCAAGATCAAAGGAAATAGTTTTTATTTTTCCATAAAGCTTTTTATAAATTGAGTACATTAATTCACCAGCTAAGTTAAATGTACCATTTGATCCCATTAGCCCACATCCTGTAGAGACTTCAAATTTAAAAGCATTTAAACCAAGAGTTAGTAAGTGATTTAATATTTTATCTAAATTCCTACAAAAAGGATTAACAGTTAATGCACCTGTTAATCTAGCTGGATACTTTTTTACAGCTTCACTTACTTCAATATTATTAAAGCCTAAGAATCCTCCTTGGAGTAATACGGCTTTATCGATTTTGTTTTGATCCATTATCTTCAGCAGCTCTTCAACAGGAAAAGAAGTTTCTTCATATTCATTTGGTAGAAGCTGTATTACTTCCCCTGTAGACCAAATAGCCTTACCATTATGTAGAGGTTTTAATTCACCATCAGCACCAAATCCTGATAGTGTTGAAAATATATGAGCATGAGAATCAATAATCATAAAGAAATACTAAATTTCAATTATTTATTTTTCAACTTAAAGTAAAAATGAAGTACTATTATTTCATGGAGGATTATATGAAGGAAACTCGTATTTGTATTATCGGTGGAGGTAGTAGACTCTGGGCAATACAGTTTTTTAAAGATCTTGCCTATAATAAGATGACACATGGAACTGTTGTTTTACATGACATTGATCATAAGTCAGCAGAGAATAATGTAGCAGTTGGCTATCAAACATTTCGCGTTAATGGCTGTGAAAATAGATTTAAGTTTATTGCAGAAGATAATTTAGAAAAAGCTTTAGAGGGCGTTGATTTAGTAATTATCTCTATTGAACCAGGTAATATTGAATGTAGAAGAGGGGACTTAGTTCTTCCAGAAGAGTATGGTATTTACCAAAGTGTTGGTGATACAACAGGTCCTGGTGGAATAATGAGAGCTAGAAGAGCTCTTCCAATGTTCTTTAACTTTGCAAAAGCAATTGAAAAGGTATGTCCTAATGCATGGGTAATTAACTATACAAACCCTATGACACTTTGTACTGCAGCTTTATATAAAGCTTTTCCAAATATTAAAGCTTTAGGTTGTTGTCATGAAGTTTTCCATACTGAAACATTTATTGCAGAGTTAGTCTCTAAATGGTTTAATGTCCCAACTCCTGATAGAAGAGAGATAAAGCTTGATATCACAGGTGTTAACCACTTTACTTGGGTTACTGGTGCAACCTGGAATGGGATAGATTTAATGCCTCGTTTAATAGAACTGGCAAATGATAGCAATACATATAAAGATTTAACTGAGGTTGCATTAAAGAGAATTAAGGAAGAAAAATGGTTTGACTGTGACCACCTTATTGCTTTATCACTTCTTCGTGATTTCGGTGCTCTTGGTGCAGCTGGCGATAGACACCTTGCGGAGTTTGTTCCATTCTTCTTAAATTCAGATGAAAACCTCAATAAATATGGTGTTGTTAGAACTCCATATAAGTGGAGATGTGAAGAGGATAAGAGAAAGAAAGCTAAGACTTACAACGATGATGAACTTATCGCTACTCTTTCAGATGAAGAAGGTGTTGATATCATGCGCTCATTGATGGGGGACCGAACTCTTTATACAAATATTAATAGACCAAATGAAGGTCAAATATCATTCCTCCCTAAGGGAAGAATAGTTGAGTCTAATGGTTTTATTAGTCAAGATTCAATTAGACCAATAGTATCTAAAGAGCCACCTCTAGCTGTACAAAATATGATAAGAAGAGTATCAGATGTACAAGAGCTTACTTTAGAAGCCATTTGGAATAATGATAATGAATTGTTATTTAGTGCATTTTTATCTGATCCATTAATGAGTCTTTCAAGGGATAAGGCGAGAGAGCTTTTTGATAAGATGTTAATTGAGTCTAGCTATAGGCAATAATTAATACTTGAATTGATTACCTCTTGGTGTTAATTAATTATTTATGAGCAGCAATACTACAAAGATAGCAATCGCATATGCTTTAAAAGAACTTGTTCAGGAAAAGGCTTTAAATAAGATCACGATACAAGATATCGCTGATAAGTGTGGAATAAATAGGCAAACCTTTTATTACCACTTTCAAGATATTATTGATCTTGTTCGTTGGATATTAATTTCTGACGCTGAAAAATTAGTTAAGGGAAATAAAACCTATGATACCTGGCAAAAGGGGTATTTAGCTTGCTTTGAAACAATTAAGAAGGATAAAGTATTCATTCTTAATATCTACCATCATGCACCAAGAGAGTATATCACTGACTACCTTTATAGTATTACATTAGAGCTATTAACTAATGTGGTTGAAGAGAAGATTAAAGAGCTAAAGTTAAGAGTTAGAGATGAAGATAAGTTCTTTGTTGCAAACTTCTTTAAATACTCTTTAGTTGGTTTAGTCCTAGATTGGATAGATAAAGGTATGGATATGGAGCCAGTGGAAATAGTTAATAAACTCGATTCCATTATCCATGGGACAATGGAAAAAGCGTTAACAAACGCTTCCTATTAAATTATACATAATTAGTATTTTGTCGTAAAAAACTCCAAAATAAGGATCATGTCATTTTATGTGACAAAGCTAAAAAACTGCTTATACATTTCTTTATTTTATAAAGATATCTTTAAGCCATAAATAAGTTATGGAGGATTAAAGATGTATTATTCAGCAGGTAATTATGAAGCATATGCAAGACCAGAGAAACCAGAGGGAGTTGATAGAAAGTCTGCATATATTATTGGAACAGGACTTGCAGGACTATCTGCAGCATTCTATCTCTTAAGAGATGGTCAGATGAAGGGTGAGCACATTCATGTGCTTGAAAAGCTTGAATTAGCAGGTGGTAGCTGTGATGGTAGAAAGGATGTTACTAAGGGCTTTTACATGAGAGGTGGTAGAGAGATGGATAACCACTTTGAATGTATGTGGGACCTTTATCGTAGTGTTCCTTCAATTGAGCATCAGGGTCAAAGTGTACTTGATGAATACTACTACTTAAATAAAAAAGATCCTAACTACTCACTTTGTAGAGCAACAGTTAATTGTGGTGAGGATGCCCATACAGATAAGATGTTTAAGCTTGATAAAGCTTCTGCATTAGCGCTTTCTAAGCTTTTTATCACACCAGAAAAGGATTTAGAGGATAAAAAGATTAATGAAGTACTTCCTGAATCTTTTTTCAAAACTAATTTCTGGCTCTACTGGCAAACAATGTTTGCTTTCCAGCCATGGGCATCAGCACTTGAGATGAAGAGATATCTATGTAGATATGTACACCATATCGATGGACTTCCTGACTTCACAGCTCTTAGATTCACAAAGTATAACCAATTTGAATCTATGATTCTCCCACTTGTAAAGTATCTTGAAGAGGGTGGCGTTAAGATTGAATATGGTTTTGATGTAAAAAATGTAATTATTAAAAAAGAAAATGGAAAAAGAGTTGCTAAGAAGATTATCTATGAAAAAGATGGTGTTGAGAATTCAATAGACCTTTGTGAAGATGATTTAGTATTTATCACAAATGGTTGTTGTACTGATACCTCTTGTTATGGTGATCAAGACCATGCCCCTGATTTATCAAAGGTAAAAAATGGTCAAGGTGAATCATGGAATATGTGGATTAATATTGCAGACCAGGCAACTAATGGTGAGTATGGAAATCCATATGCCTTCTGTTCTGATACCGATGCAACTAACTGGATGAGTGCTACAGTTGCAACTAGTGACCAAGAGATAATCGATAAAATCATCTCTATCTGTAAGCGTGATCCAAGAGAGGGAAAGGTAACAACTGGAGGTATCGTTACTGTAAAAGACAGTACTGATAATTGGTATCTATCATGGACAATAAATCGCCAACCACAATTTAAGTGCCAAGATAAAGATACTGTTTTAATTTGGCTTTACTCATTAAACACAAATAAAGAAGGTAATTGGATCAAAAAGCCAATGAGAGAGTGTAGTGGTAAAGAGGTCTGTGAGGAGTGGCTATACCACATTGGTATGGAAAAGGATAAGATTAAGGATAAGGCTGAAAATGCTTGTAATACAACAACTTGCTATATGCCATATATCAATGCTTTCTTCCAGCCAAGAAAGGAAAGTGATAGACCAAAAGTAGTTGTTGATAATGCTGTAAACTTTGCCTTTATTGGTCAGTTTGCAGAAACTCCTAGAGATACAATCTTTACAACTGAGTACTCTATTAGAACAGGTATGGAAGCAGTATATACTCTCTTAAATGTCGATAGAGGTGTTCCTGAAGTTTGGGGTTCTAAATACGATGTAAGAGAATTATTAAGGGCTTGCTACTACTCTGTTGATAAAAAAAGTATCGATGAGCTTCCATTAGACCTTAAGGAGAAGATTTTATTAAAGAATGTATTAAAAGCTATTAAAGGTACAGATGTAGAAATTCTTTTAAAGGAAAGTGGACTTTTAAAATAATGTAATTAAAAAAATAAAGGCTATAGTTAACACATGTTATCTTATAGCCTTTTCTATTTAAAATCTTACCTAACACATGCACTTATTATAACTTCTATCATTTATGTTTAATATGATTGTTTTGATATTGACCTCTGCATTGTTACTATTATTTACTAAAGTTGTGGCCTGACTCGAAACGGTAGGCGGTTAATTTGCTCCATGTCGCCTTGATATGGAGGTCTGACCTCCAAATCTTAACGATAAGGAGGTACCCAAAATGACTAATTATGAAATTTTAGATTTAGTAATTAGTATTATTGGTTTAGTACTTTCAGCTATAATAGTTGGAATTACTATTGGAAAAAAGAATAATCGCCACTAATTCCTGCAAGAAGGTTCTTACGCAAAGTAAGGGAATAGTGGCGGGAATTAGAGGAGACATATTTTCATGTGTCTTCTTTTTTTGCTTGCATAAGCGAGTGAAAACATGTCTTATCAACAATAGTATTAATAAAATTTGATACAATTAAGTGA
>NZ_JAXEGN010000167.1:0-4674 GCF_034103065.1 Bullifex sp.
TAATAACTTTCCTTGAACTGTACTCTCGCCTCCAGGAAGAATAATTGAATCTATACTTGATAAATCAGATAAAGTTCTTACTTCCTTTGCTTTTACGCCAAGCTTTTCTAAAGAGATAATGTGTTCTCGAAAAGCACCTTGCAAAGCTAAAACCCCTACCATTATCGACCTCTTTCTTCCATAATGATTTTTATTTCATCAGGGTTAATTCCAACCATTGCTTGGCCTAAATCCTCTGATAACTTTGCAATTAACTTAGCATCCTTATAGTTTGTGACAGCTTGAACAATGCTTGCCGCACGCTTTGCAGGGTTCCCCGATTTAAAAATACCAGAACCTACAAATACACCTTCTGCACCGAGTTGCATCATTAGAGCTGCATCAGCAGGAGTTGCAACACCTCCAGCAGCAAAGTTAACAACTGGGAGTTTACCTTTTTCATGAACATATAAAACTAGTTCATAAGGGACAGCTAAAGCTTTTGCTTCTTCAAAGAGCTCATCATCTCTCATTGACACAACCTTTCGAATTTCACTATTCATCTTTCTCATGTGTCTGACAGCTTGTATGATATCACCAGTACCCGGTTCACCTTTGGTGCGTATCATAGAGGCACCCTCATTAATTCTTCTTAAAGCTTCACCTAGGTCTCTAGCACCACAAACAAAAGGCACATTAAAGTCTCTCTTATTTATATGATATAAATCATCGGCTGGACTTAATACCTCGGATTCATCGATGTAATCAATTTCAATAGCCTGTAAAATCTGAGCTTCTACAAAGTGACCAATTCTACACTTTGCCATTACTGGAATTGATACTGCATCCTGAATTGATTTAATCATTTTAGGATCACTCATTCTTGATACCCCTCCAGCTGCTCTGATGTCTGCAGGAATTCTTTCAAGTGCCATTACCGCACATGCACCAGCTGCTTCAGCAATTCTAGCCTGCTCAGGAGTAGTTACATCCATAATTACTCCACCTTTAAGCATTTGAGCTAATCCTTTATTTAATTCATATTGTTTGTCTCTATCCATATTATACCTCTGATAATCTCACTTTAGCATCAAACTGGTTATATAAAAATATTCAGAAAACTTTTATATTATTAATACCAGAATAGAGGAACGTACTATGCTTACTTATCAACTGAATAAAGAAGAGGGATTACTATATCAGCAGTTATATTCTCTTATAAAGGAAGATATTATCTCAGAAAAGCTTGAAAAAGAGTCAAAGCTTCCATCTAAAAGAGCATTTGCTAGAAATTGTGGGGTTAGTACCATAACTGTTCAAAATGCTTATGACCAGTTAATCAGTGAAGGTTATATTACATCTGTTGAAAAGAAAGGCTACTACGTTTCAGGTGTCAAAAAACAAATTAAACAAGCACTTGTTGAATTTGAATATGAAAGGCCCAAATTACTTGATGATTTATCTAATACAAATATAAATGTAAATAACTTTCCATTCTCTGTTTGGTCCCACATAATGAGAAGGACTATGGCAGAAGAAAGGAATAAACTTCTTTCTCCTATCTCTGCAGCAGGAATGATAGAACTAAGAAAAGCTATTGCTAAACACCTTTATTCATTTAGAGCAATGGTTGTTTCCCCTGAACAAATAATAGTAGGAGCAGGAACCGAATATCTATATTCATTAATCATCCAGCTTTTAGGAAGAGATAATCACTTTGCCCTAGAAGATCCAGGGTATCAAAAGCTATCTTATATTTATAAAGTTAATGATAGTAAATTTTCATACATCAAACTGGATGATATTGGTTTAAGTATCACAGAGTTAAACAATAGTGATGCAAATATCCTACACATAAGCCCTACTCACCACTTTCCTACAGGACTCACAATGCCATTAAAAAGAAGATATGAAGTGCTATCTTGGGCAGCTGAAAGAGAAAATAGGTTCATTATTGAAGATGACTATGACAGTGAGTTTAAGGTATCAAAAAACCCTTATCCTACTCTATTTTCTTTGGATGGCTCTGAAAAAGTTATCTACTTAAATACCTTTTCAAGGTCATTAGCACCTTCAATTAGAATTAGTTATATGGTACTTCCAAAAAGCTTAGCACTAAAATTTAATGAAAAGCTTTCATTTTATTCATCAACCGTCCCAAGCTTTGAGCAATTAACACTAGCTAATTTTATCTTAGAAGGATACTTTGAAAAGCATATAAATAGAATGCGCCTTTACTATATGAGACAAAGAAAGGCTGTCATAAATGAAATACTAAATAGTAAGCTAAATAAGATAACTACCATCATTGAAAATGATTCAGGCCTACACTTTATCCTTAGGTTAAATACAGAAAAGAGTGATGAAGAAATAAAAGGAATTCTAAATAAAGAAAATATCAATATTTCTGCACTTTCTGAGTACTCAAGGCAAAAGAAGGTAAGCCATGATTTTATTATCAGCTACTCTAATTTAGATATTAACATCTTAAAAAAAGCTTTAGATGTACTATCGATAAATCTCATCAGTTGAAGCAACTAATGAGGAATAGAAATCATTTACCTTCCTCTTGTTATCACTAATTCTTTCTTTAAGATACTTAGCTAAAGCTTTATCTGTACAATATACAAAGCACCCCTTCATTGCACGAGAAAGTAGAGTTCGATAAGTATTTCGAATTATGAAATCAGCTTCCTTAAGAGCTTTATTATCACCTTTCTTGCATAAAGTTTTAAGTCCTTTTAACGATTGGTCTGTTGAAGCACGTTTTGTATAGTCAGTAATTACTTTCCCATTTTCATATCTTAAATCATCACCAATTATTACACCCACATAGCTAAATTCAAGCCCTTGGCTTGTATGAATACACCCTATTTGGTCAACAGAGTTTTCATCAATAGCCCATGTATTTGTATTACTAAAGTTCCACTGATGGCTAAAATCCTTTTCTTCAATTACAATATCATCCTTGCTCTTATCTTTTTTTGACAACCAAGGCCAACAGTAGCCAGCAAGCATTCTTGCCTTATTATCCTTTAAATTAAGTTTTTTAATTGTGTTCATCATTTCCTTAGGGTCATCGACAACTTCAATATCATAATCCTCAGGATCAAAGGTGTAGTATTCCTTTTTAAGGTCTAAAACATCATCTAAAAAGCTTAAATACCCATCACTACCATTACATCTAAATTGAGAAGAGAGCTTACCTTGATGCACCTCTGCTCCAAACCTCTCAGCCCAATAAAGTATATTAGAAACAGAACCAATATCATAAGATGTTATTTTTTGCATTTCATCGATGAAGAATACCGAAATTAGAGAAGCATTAATTATTTCTTTAATTTGGTTTTCTCCTTGGTTATGGTATATACCTGATTTCTCATTTAATCGATGAGCTTCATCAACAAATAGTGCATCAAAGGTATTTTGCTTAACAGCTAATAGTTGCCCCGATGAGAGAAATAGCTCTTTAATTGTAGCCTTCGTAAAACGATTATCACTTGATAATATAGACGTATAAGCATTTCTTGGAGCAGAATTCTTAGTAACATATGCAGCTACCTTATTATTCTGAAGAGCACTAGATAGCAAATTTATTGCTAACACACTTTTACCTGTTCCTGGACCACCTTCAATAATAAATACATGCTTTTCCCTTAAGGTATTACTTCTTTTTACTAAAGCCATAATGTTTTGAAAGAATACAATTTGATCATCAAGAAGAACAAATTCCTTTTTACCCTTTAAAATATTAGAAAGCACATCCTGTAATGATTTAGATGGTTTAATTCTTCCATTATCAATCCTATCCATTATTGCTTTCTTATCTGGCTTTACAACATATTTAGTAATAAAACTTCTAAGCTTAGATTCACCATCACGGAAGAAAAGAGGTGAATAATCAAGCTCAGGAAAGATAGATAAACTATTAATATCATCTCCTTCAAAATAGGTATAGTTATGTAGGTATGCACAAGGAAAAAGTGAAATATTTTCATTTTCTATAGCTTCATTATAGTTTTCAAGAGTTACTGCATATGACCATGCTTGGTAAGAAGGATGAGCAACTAATCTATTTGCTCCTCCAACAAATGTATTAACCAGCTTTTTATCTTCATCAATAGATACAGTAGACCATTGCTTTAATTCAACAATCACAACGTTGTCTTTGCCATTTTGGTCTTGACCTGCAATGATAAAATCAATTCTGCTTCCGCAGTTTGGAAGTCTATACTCTGCACATACTACTGCGTTATCATCAATTTTCTCTGTATTAATAACAGCAGCCATACACTTTAATGAGTTTTCCCAAGAAATGACTTCATTTTTATTTGCTTTGCCAATATTTTTCTCATATTCTCTTTTTACTGCATCAGCTATTTTATTTGCTTTACAGTCATTTATGAAGTCCTTCTTTTTTGCACTATAGATAATCATAACTACTCCCAATATTATGGTAGCACAAAAATATTAAAAATTAAGAAAAAGCTCATTTAAACGCTTTAAATAGCGATTTTGTTAATATTGTAACTATTTCAAAGCTAAATTGTTATCATAGTAATAAAACTTAATAAGGAGAAACCACTATGAGAAAGCTATTTTCATTTTTGTCAATTTCGCTTATTGCACTTTTATTTGTAACTTCATGTAGTAATCAAACAGCTACACCAGGCACAAGCCCAGAGACAAAAAAGC
>NZ_JAXEGN010000168.1:0-8093 GCF_034103065.1 Bullifex sp.
CAGCAGACTCTTAATCTGCGGGTCAAAGGTTCGATCCCTTTGCGGCTCATATCTCACCGCGAGAGTGGTGGAATTGGCAGACACGCTAGATTTAGGTTCTAGTATCGTTGATGTGCGGGTTCAAGTCCCGCCTCTCGCAAGCACCTGATTTATCGAGGTCTCAAATGCGAAAGTAGCTCAGTGGTAGAGCTCCACCTTGCCAAGGTGGATGTCGCGGGTTCAAGTCCCGTCTTTCGCTTACAACATGGATGTAAAAGTCCATGTTTTTTTATTTTTTTAACATTAAATAAAATTAAGTTGAAACGATGGTAAAGCTCTTCCTAAAAGTGTTAAGCGATTTGCAATCTGGACCTACTGTTTCATGAGTAGGATTCCTCTTATTCTACAAAAACAATTCTATTAGAAATAATTAAACTTGTTTTCCCAATTTCTTATGAATTTCGATCCACTCTGGAGAAGTTTCTTTTTTTTCAATTTTTACTTCCTTATTTGAGAGGGTTACTATCATTACTGTATGTTTCCACTTAACTACTTTATTTTTTAATTCATTAAGAACGATTGGTTTAAGTTTTTCACTATATAGTCCTAAATCATTTAGAACCTT
The DNA here is from genome assembly GCF_034103065.1 of Bullifex sp. Lineage (NCBI taxonomy): Bacteria > Pseudomonadati > Spirochaetota > Spirochaetia > Spirochaetales > Spirochaetaceae > Bullifex > Bullifex sp. The sequence goes on from NZ_JAXEGN010000168.1 coordinate 605, forward strand.
AAGATATCTCTTATCAAGCCAAAGTGTTAAAGTTTGTTCATCTAACACCTTTTCTTCTGTTTGAGTAAGACAAGAACCATTAACAGTAGTGAAATATGATGAAAAGAGCTTTAACATATCATCTTCGTCCCAAGCTGTAATTGGATTTGATGAGCTATCAAAGATTTCTTTTTCCGCTCTTCTTAAGAGTTCTTTAGCACTTTTATCGTAAATAAAGTCACTAAGCCTAGAGCCTTTTCTTGCAATACTTTCTGATAATCTTATCTCACCATCAATTTTAATTCGTTTTTTTAGAAGAGTAATTAAGTCTTTTTCTTCAAAGAGTCGAGAAAAAAGATTTTTAGCAAAGATAAATTCAAAACGAATATCCTCTCCTTGAGAGAGTAAATAATCTTTTGCACTTCCAAGATAGATTTCAGGTTGTCTTAATAATTCAAGACTTTCTTTATAGTGAGTAATGTAATCAAATTCTTCTTTGGTTTTTACTTGGCATGCAGTAAAGCCTTCAGGATTATACCTTAAAGCATTCCAAAGAATTAAACCATGGGAACCATTTAAGACTAAGATATTATCACTACGCTTAATGTTAATATTTTTAAATAGTTCATCTCTTATTTCTAATAAGAGTTTAGAACCCATCAAGGAAGTACGTTTTAACCACATATCTTCTTTTCTATTTGCAGGTGAGAAGGTAAGGTTTTCTGTAAATGTATCTTCGCTAACACTTTCAAGTTGAGCTTCTCTTTTTCTTTCAACCTCTGCTTTGATAGTTTTCTCATACCCCTGCTCTGAAGGTTTATAGTACATTTTACCCTGCAGTGAGGATGGAAGATATTGTTGACTTACCCAGTGATCCTTATATGCATGTGGGTATAAATAGCCTTCTCCATGTCCAAAGCTGTTTTTATCTCTTGATGCATCTTTCAGGTGGTTTGGAACTTCTTCACCTTTTTCATTTTCAACATCTTTAAGTGCATCAAAGAAGGCAAGAGAAGAATTGCTCTTTGGACAGGTTGCTAAATAAAGTGCTGCATGAGTAAGATGAAAGCGGCCCTCAGGAAGTCCAATACGGTCGAAGGCTCTTGCACAGGATTCAACAACTGTTACTGCATTTGGATCTGCAAGACCTACATCCTCGCAAGCACTAATTAACATCCTTCTAAAGATAAATCTTGGATCTTCTCCTGCTGCAACCATTCTAGCAAGCCAATATAGAGATGCATCAGGGTCGCTACCACGAATTGATTTAATAAAGGCTGAGATAACATCAAAGTGGTAATCACCTTCTTTATCATAAAGTACTACCTTCTTCTGAATTGATTCCTCTGCTGCATCCATAGAAATATAAATAGAAGATCCTGCTTTTGGTGGAAACGTCTCTGGAGTTGTTTCAACAGCTAACTGAAGTGCATTTAATAGAGATCTTGCATCTCCTTCTGCAACATCTATTAAGTGTTCAAGTGCGCCATCCTCGAATACTATACTGTAGTTTCCATATCCTCTTTCTTTATCATTTAAAGCTTGGTATGCAACCTTTTTTAATTCATCTTTATTTAGTTTAGTGAGCTGAAACACTCTACTTCTTGATACCAATGCTGCATTAACTTCAAAGTAAGGATTTTCTGTAGTTGCACCAATTAATATAAATGTTCCATTCTCAACCCATGGTAGTAGGGCATCTTGTTGACTTTTATTCCAGCGATGAACTTCATCAACAAATAGAATAGTTTTTTGCGAAAAGTGTGCAAGTCTATCACGAGCCATATCAATTTCATATCTTAGTTCTTTAACTCCCGATAGAACTGCATTTAAAGTTGCAAAATGACTTTTTGTGGTGTTTGCAATTACTCTAGCAAGTGTTGTCTTTCCTGTTCCAGGAGGACCATAGAAAATAACAGAACTAAGAAGATCTGCTTGAATAGCACGTCTTAAGAGTCTTCCTTTTCCAATAATATGTTCTTGTCCAATATACTCATCTAAGTTTCGTGGTCTCATGCGATAGGCAAGAGGCTGGGAGCTAATTTGCTCTTGGGAACTAAAGAGATCACTCATTTTTGTTCTGCCTCCTGTCTTGTTCTTATTTTTACTTCATTTTGACCAAGTGCATTAAAGTATAACTCTTTTGCTAAAGTAGCAATATCATAATCATTAATTGGTTCAATCATGGAAATATCATTCTTTATTCCAATAAGACTTAAGTTATCTAAATTACTTTTCCAAATAAATGCTTCTTTTTCTAAGTTATTATAGCTTTCATTTATTATTTGTTTGTTTTTTACAACAGCATAATTAAAGGCTTCAATTACTTCTTCGTTACATTGTCTTCTAAGTAGTTCGCTTATGGATTGATAACTTTCATCTAAGAATAACTTTGGATCTTCAAATTCATAATCCTTTATATACGAAAATAAAATATCAGAAATATCTAATAATGCAGTTCTAACAACTTGATTAATAGAGTTTAAATACGAGGCTTCTAACTCCTTAAAGCTTGGGAGTTCTTTTCTCCATCTATCATAGCTTGGGACAGTTTTTAATATTTCCATATTATTTGAAAGAGAGCTTTCTGTTTCAAGTATTGCCTCATTAATGCTATCTTTTAATAAATTTGTAATCCTATTATGTTCGTCAATCGTGAGAGCATCTTTATTTATACTCTGGCAAGAGATAAGTGTGATTAATATGAAAGACAAAAGAAATAGGTACTTTTTCATATAGTTATGATATACTTTACGTGTAGATATGTCCAACGATAGTTGACGTTTTTTAATTTGGACATATTTTTCATTTTTATAGGAGTTATAAATGTCAGAAACAAAATTAAGTGTTTTAACAAACGTTAGAGAACGTGAAAATGGTCTATTAAAACATGTATATGGCTATATGTCTTTAGGCTTAATTATTACTGCATTATTTAGCTATTTAATTAGCCAAAGCTCATCAGCAATTAGATTTATTTATTCAAATCCTTTTGTAACTATTCTTTGTGCAATAGCAGAACTTGGTCTTGTAATGTTCTTATCAATGCGTCTTGAGAGAATGAATACAAGAACTGCTCAAATTTGTTTTATTACCTATTCAATACTAACAGGTGTAACACTTTCATCAATTTTTCTAGTATATACAGGAGCTTCAATTGCTAAAGCATTTACAACAACTGCATTAATGTTTATTGCATTAACAATATACGCTAATGTTACAAAACGTAATATTGCTTCTTGGGGTACTTACTTAATGATGGGGCTTTTTGGAATAATAATTGCAAGTACAATTAACTTATTCTTTGGCTTTAGAAGTGTTGATTTATTCATCTCAATTTTAGGTGTAATTATTTTCTTAGGTTTAACAGTTTATGATTCTAAGAGAGTAATTGATATGAACAGAGAATATGGTTCTGAGATGACTGAAGAGGAGTATACAAAAATAGGTATCATCGGTGCTTTAAACTTGTATCTTGATTTCTTAAATATTTTCTTATACCTACTTAGACTCTTTGGTGCATCTTCTAGCCGTGATTAACGTAGTTTATAAAAATTCCAAAATATTAATAGTATATAAAGAGAGCGGTCTTCCGACTGCTCCTTTAAAAAATTCAACTAATGATAACTTAGTTTCTAGGGTTGCAAATGAATTTCCTCAGATTATGGCTGTTTCAGGCTATCAACCATGGGAAGGGGGATTAGTCCATAGGCTCGATAATCTAACTAAGGGACTTGTTCTTTTTGCTCTTAGTCAGAGTGCTTTTGACTTTCTTAATTACCAACAAAAAAATGATATGCTAATTAAAGAGTATAGAGCCAAGTCAAATGGAATAAATACTGTTTTACCAGGATTTCCGCCATACACCTTTAATTGTGTCGATGATGGTCCTGTTAGTATTATTTCTTGTTTCAGAGCTTTTGGACCAAAGGGTGCAAGTGTACGTCCTTTAGCTATAAAAAATGGAGAAAAAGTCTATAGAACAGATATAGTTAAGGAGACTGAGAACTCTTATATTTGTACAATTACTCAAGGCTTTCGTCATCAAATTAGGTGTCACATGGCCTGGGCTGGACATCCATTAACTGGGGATGAGCGATATGGTGGAAAAGATGGTGAATTCGGTCTTGAAGCCATTGGATTAACCTTTGTTGATCCTGAGAGCAAAAAAAATATATCAATAAAAATTTGATTAATGTGTTGACAAAAAGTTAGGCAATATTGTAAAAAGTCACACATCAAAGGTGATAGCATTTAGTTGTTATCACCTTTTTTCGTACAAAGGCGTACCGTTTGCTCTCGGTACGCTTCATTTTTTTTAACAAGGAGAGGAGAAAAATGTATTCATCTGTTGACACTATCTGGGTGCTTTTAGGTGCAGCTTTGGTATTCTTCATGCAGGCTGGATTCGCAATGGTAGAGACGGGCTTTACAAGAAGTAAGAACGCAGGAAATATTATCATGAAGAATGTAATGGACTACTGCATTGGAACGGTTGCATTTTGGCTCATTGGCTTTGGCTTAATGTTTGCAGGAGATGGTCCTATTATTGGTGGCTTTGATCCTTTTATTAGAGGAGATTATTCATCAACATTTCCTTCCTTTGCATTCGTTATTTTCCAGACAGTATTCTGTGCAACTAGTGCAACTATAGTTTCTGGTGCGATGGCAGAGAGAACAAAGTTTATTTCTTACTGTATCTACAGCTTACTGATATCACTATTTGTATATCCAATTTCAGGGCACTGGATTTGGGGTGGTGGCTGGCTTGCAAGTCTTGGATTTCATGATTTTGCAGGAAGTACAGCAGTTCACATGGTAGGTGGTGTTGCAGCATTAATTGGAGCAATATACCTTGGACCAAGAATTGGAAAATACGATGAGAATGGAAACGCAAAGGCAATTCCTGGACACAGCTTAACACTTGGTGCATTAGGTTGTTTTATATTGTGGTTCTGTTGGTTTGGCTTCAATGGTTGTTCAACAGTATCAATGACAGGTGATGATACATTAGTTTCAGCATCAAAGATTTTTGTTACAACAAACATGGCTGCTGCAGTTGCAACTTGTTCAACCATGATACTTACATGGTTGAGATATGGAAAGCCAGATGTATCAATGACTCTTAACGGTTCTCTTGCAGGACTAGTTGCAATTACAGCGGGGTGTGACCTAGTTACACCAGTAGGTGCGGCAATTATCGGTCTTATTGCAGGTGTTTTAGTAGTCTTTTCTGTAGAGTTCTTTGAAAAGGTTGTAAAGATAGATGACCCTGTTGGTGCTGTTTCAGTTCATGGTGTTTGTGGTGCTGTTGGAACTATCCTTACAGGATTATTTGCTGAAGAAATCGGACTATTTTATGGTGGTGGATTTAGCTTCTTCCTTACTCAAATACTTGGTGTAGTATCAGTAATTGTATGGGTTGTAGTAGTAATGACAATTATCTTCTTTGTAATTAAGAAAACTATTGGATTAAGAGTAAGTGCTGAAGAGGAAATTGCTGGTCTTGATATTAAAGAACATGGACTTACAAGTGCATATGCAGACTTCGCTCCTGTTTACATTAATACTTCAATTAATAGTGAGCCTACAGAGGTTTTTGCTAAGGCTCCAGCAAAGGTTGAATACCCTGAGCCAAGTGAAAAGAGTGATGCTAAACTTACAAAGATTGTAGTAATTGCAAGACAGAATAAGTTTAATGAGCTAAAGCATGCTCTTGCATTAATTGGTGTAACAGGCTTAACACTTAGCCATGTAATGGGCTGCGGAATGCAGAAGGGTAAGACAGAGTACTACAGAGGTGTTCCTGTAGAGATGACAGTTCTTCCAAAAGTAAAAGTTGAAATCGTTGTTTCAAAGGTGCCTGTTATGAAGGTTGTTGATACTATTAAGGAAGTCCTTTACACAGGTCACTATGGCGATGGTAAGATTTTCATCTACGATGTTGAAAATGTTATTAAGGTAAGAACAGGTGAAGAAGGTTACGACGCACTCCAGGACGATGTATAAATAGCTTTGTGGGATCTCGAAAGAGGTCCCACATTTTCACTCTTCTCTAGATGTGATAATTCCATCTTTAGAGACTTCTTCAATCTTTCTCTTAGTCTCTTCAAGGGTTTTATTTAATCTTTTAGTAAGCAATGTTGCTTCTTCATAAATTTTTAATGATTCCTCAAGACCAGTGTTTTCGTCACGAAGTTTTTCAGTTAACTCTTCAAGCTTTTTTAAATCACTTTCAAAACTCATATTATTCTCCAATTATTGCATTTAGTTTTCCATCATATAAATCAATTGTAATTTGGTCATTTACTTTAACATCCGCTGATGTTTTGATAATTTTCCCATCTTTACTATATACAATTGAATAACCTCTTTTTAATACCTCTTTAGGTGAGAGCGCAGATAGCTCCTTCGAAGTAGCTGCTAATTCTTGCTCCTTATCTTTTACTTTTGCTCTTATTAGATAGGATAAATCCTTTGATAGATTATTAATATTATATTCGTTATTTATAATCTTCTTTTCTATAAGAGGCTTTAATTCATCACCTTCAAGAGTGTGACAATAATCCTTTATTTTATCATTTATATTAGAGCTAATTAAATCATATAACCAAGAAACCTTAATTAAAGATGAATTAATTCGGTGATTTAACATTGAATTAACTCCATCCGGAGAAGGTACGTGGTAGCTATTTACCTTTGTAAGCATAATTGCTTTTACATCAGAAAGTGCTGAAAGACTATTTTGACTTTTTAATAATATATTTTTAATTAACTGTGAAAGCTCATTAGAAATAGTTTTAAGTTTAACTCTATCACTATATATTCCTTCAGTTGCAATTACAGCTCCTTCAGTTGGGGTAATTGCTCTAACATCTGCAACGTAATCACTTAAGCTGTAGTCCACTTCGTGTCCAACGGCAGAAATAACAGGTATCTCAGAGTTATGTATTGCTTCAATTACTAATGGATCAGAAAAGCAAAGCAAATCCTCTTTTGATCCACCACCTCTACCAACAATTAAGACATCACACATTGGAATTAAGTTTGCATTATTAATTTGATTACTAATATCTTCAGCGGCACTTTCACCTTGGACTAAGCATGGATAGATAACAACATCAAGAGAGGGAGCTCTCTTTTTTAATGTGTTTAACATGTCCTCAATTGCGGCTCCATTTGATGCTGTAACAATTCCAATTCTAGTTGGGTATTTAGGAATACTCTTTTTATTTTCAATATCAAAGTATCCTAAGCTTTGGTAGTATTGTTTTCTTTTTTCAAGCTCAATTAATATTTCTCCATCACCTTGTCTTACTATTCTTTGACAAATAATTTGGTATGTGCCTCTTGGCTCATATACATCAATATTGCAATAAACTGTGACCATATCACCATTTTGAGGAATGTATGAGCTAGGAGTCCTTGAAAAACGGAACATTACCGCACTTATTTGGCTTTCTTTATCCTTTAATGTAAAATACCAGTGTCCTGTAGCAGATGGCTTAAA